>JBPCOO010000190.1:0-4225 GCA_051000155.1 Solirubrobacterales bacterium
GCGTTGTCGGCCAGGCCGAGGTCGGCGCGATGGTCGGACAGGATGCGGTTGCCGAACGAATGGAAGTTGTGGACCCACAGCCGGCTGGCCGTCTCCAGCCCGAGCGCCTGCTCGAGACGGCCCATCAATTCGGCGGCGGCCTTGACGTTGTAGGTCAGGACGAGGATGTTCTCCGGGGCCAGAGCGGGGTCCGCCGCGAGCAGCCGCCGAACGCGCTCGACGACGACCGTCGTCTTGCCGGTGCCCGCTCCGGCGAGCACCATCAGCGGCCCGTCGCCCCACTCGACGGCGGCACGCTGGTCGTCGGTCAGGTTGATCCGGCTATCGGCGATCAGTCTCTCCGGGGTCGAAATGGCCATTTCAGGCAAGGCTACGACCTGGGCGTGCCAGCTTGCGCGTCACACGGCTGAGAGGGTCAGCGCGTCGGCGAGGATGCGGCCGCCTGGCGCTGCGCGCGCTTGCCGGAACCGCTCGTGTCAGCGGCCGCCGGCGCGCCCGACTCCAGGCGCTCGAGCAGCCCATCGGCGCCCAGGCCGGCCAGGATCTGCTGTGCCTCATCGCGGCCGGCGGCGGCATCCTTGTCGGTCGCGCCCAGCAGTCGAGCACGCAGGTAGAGCGCCAGCGCCAGGTCGAGCGGCATATCGTTCGCGCGCCACTCGGCAATCGCCGCCGTGAAAGCCGCGGCTGACTCCGACGGCTGGCCGTCGAGAGCCAGTAATGCCGCGTCCAGGGTACGCAACGATCGTCCGACCCACAGGCCGCTGTTGGCGTGCGGAATGAGCCAGTCACGGTCGGCATGTGCGCCTTCGGCGCCGCCCAGCAGGATCGAAGACTGCGCCGCCGCAACGGCCGCCATGGCGGTGTCACCGCCGAGGTAGACGTCACGCGCCCGGCGCGCCAGTTGACGAGCGTCGGCCAGCCGGCCTTCGCTGAAGGCGATCATCGCGCGCATGTAATCGAGCTGGCCAAGGTCCTGCGGCGAGCTGGTGCCGGCATGGAGAGCCTCAACCAGCTCCAGCTTCTCGTGCGCCGCCTGGTGATCGCCGATGAGACTCCTGGCCACCGCGGCATAGCCGTGTACGCTGGCCGACATCGGCGCCGTCTGGCCCGGCGAAGCGCTTTCCAGGCTATGGACGCGTGCGAAGTCGCCGATCATCAGCGCGCAGCCCGACGCGTTGCCGGCCATGTTCGCAGCGGCCAAAGTCATCCCGTACTGGTTGGCCAGGGCGAGTCCCTCCAGCGCCACCTGCAGGCCGAGCCTCGGATCGTCGGTAGCGAGATAGCCGACGAGATTGAAGCGGGCCCTGGTTTGGGCAGGCAGGTCACCGGTGTCGTCGGCCAGGCGCATGGCACCCATCAACAGGGCCGTCGCCTCGCGCATCATGTCGAGGCCGGTCATCGCCCAGCTCTTGGTGATCAGCAGCTGGATGGCCGGGCCACGCAGGCCGGCCCTTTCGGCGTTCTCGAGCGCCCTCGACACGGCATCGTATGCCGCCTGGAACTCGCCCCGGAACATGTGTCCACGGGCAAGCTCGTTGTTCAGCTTGATGGTGGCTCTTTCATCCGGCCTGAGGTTGGCCAGCGCATCGCGCAGCAGCTGCATCGCGTCATCGATGCGCGACCCGGACAGCAGCATTTCGGCCATCGCGCCCACGGTCTCGCCCGCCCGTGTCGTCTCGCCGTGCTCGTTGAACCAGTCGAGCGCGGCGCGGTAATGCTCTTCGCTCTTGTCCAGGCTGCCGATCCACAGTGCCGACCTACCGGCCTGCAGCCGAATGTCGACCTGGTCGCGCTCATCAAAGGTCACCGCCAGCGCCTGCTCCAGATAGGCAACCGCCTGTTGGTGCGAGTGGAGTCGCGCCGCGCGCTCCGCCGCCGCCTTGAGCGCGACGCGCGCCTGTGCCGCGATGGCCGCCCCTTCATCGCCTTCGGGCGCCGCCTGGTACGCCTCGGCGTAGTGGTTGGCGAGCACGCCGGCCAGCTCGTCGTCACCGAGCGTCTCGAAGTAGCTGGCCGCCTTCAGGTGCCGGGCACGCCGATCGCGTTTCGACAGCGTGCCGTAGGCGACTTCGCGGATCAGGCCCTGCATGAAGCGGTACTGGCCGCGCTCGGGCGAGCGCGGATCAGTTTCGATCGAAGTCAGCTCCTTGCTCGACAGGATGCGCAGTCGGGCCTCCACTTCCGCCTGCGGCCGGCCCTCCAGCGCGGCGACCGCAGGCGGCGAGAAAACCAGCCCGAGGACGGCCGCGTTCTGCAGCAGCCCGCGGTCATCGGCCGCGAGCGCGTCGAGCCGCGATGCGATCAGCGCACGCAGCGTGGCCGGCGTATCGAGCGCGGGCAGATCACCGGTCGGCTCGTAGGCATCACCGCGGCGGACCAGGTGGCCGCCCCCGACCAGCGCGCGGATCGTCTCGACGGCGTACAGCGGCACTCCTTCGGCCCGTTCGACGATGCGCTGCAGGTCTGGTGCCGGCAGCTTGGGCACCAGCCCGAGCAATAGTGGCTCCATCGCCTCGTCGCGCAATGGCTCCAGGTGGAGCGACACGAACGCGCGGTGGCCGCGACCGAAGTCGGGCCGGCGCTCGAGGAACTCGGGCCGCGCGAGAGTGACGACGAGTATCGGCCGGTCGCGCGTCCACTCGAGCATGTAGTCGATGAAATCGAGCAGGCCGCTATCGGCCCACTGGACGTCTTCGAAGACAAAGACGCTCGGGCCCTGGTCGGCCACCCGCTCGAGGAAGGTCCGCCAGAGGCTGAACAGTTGTTCGCGTGAAGCCCAATCTGCCTCGTCGATGCCAAGCAGGACGCCCAGCGCCGGTTCGAGTGCGCGTCGTTCCGCGTCATCAGCGGCGAAGTCGGCCAATGTTGCGCGCAGCTTGCCTCGCGTTGTGGCTTCGTCCTCGCCCTCGGCGATGTGCGCCCGCCGGCGGACCATCTCGCCGAGTGCCCAGAAGGTGACCCCCTCGCCATAGGCCGGAGAGCGTCCCTGGTGCCAGAAGTAGGTCACCTCGGCCAGCCCGTCGAGGTACTTCTCCAGCTCCCACGCCAGCCGGCTCTTGCCCATGCCGGCCTGGCCGGTGATCGATACGACGCGCAGCTTGCGCTCGCGCTCGGCCATGTGCAGCTGGTCCTTCAGCAGACGCAGCTCCTCGTCGCGGCCGACGAAGGGCGGCTCGAGCCCTTCCTCGCGACCAGCCCCGCCTACGCGCGCCACGACACGCAGCGCGCGCCACGCTTCAACTGGTGCGGCCTTGCCCTTCAACAGCTGCTCGCCGGCCTGCTCGTAGGCAATGGCCGCCGAGGTCGCGCGCTGGGTCGACTCGCCAACCAACACGACCCCCGGTGGGGCCACCGACTGAAGGCGCGAAGCGGTGTTGACGATGTCGCCGGCAATCATGCCCTCGCCCACCCGACCGGTGCTGACCGCGGCTTCGCCCGACACCACACCAGCGCGCAGCGTCAGGGCCACATCACCGATGCTCAGTTGCTTGACCCGGTCGACCAGCTCAAGGCCCGCCCGCACGGCGCGCTCGGCGTCGTCCTCGTGCGCGACCGGCGCGCCCCAGACGGCCATGACCGCGTCGCCGATGAACTTCTCGACCGTCCCGCCGTAGCCCTCGATCACCTGCCGGGCGAACTCGAAGTAGCGCGACAGCAGGTCGCGCACCTCCTCCGGGTCGTGCTGCTCCGACATCGGTGTGAAGCCGACCAGGTCGGCGAACAGGACGGTCACGAAGCGCCGCTCGGCAGCCGCCACCGGGCCGCCTGGCGTCTGCACCGCTGGCCCGGGGCTGACCACGCTTGCGGCCAGGCCGACGCCGCACTCCGGGCAGAACTTGGGCGAGCCCTCGTACGGCGTAGAGCAGTTGAAGCACTGCTGGGACAGGGCAAGGCCGCACTCGGCGCAGAACTTCTGGCCGGCATGTGTCTCGGCTCCGCAGCGCGGACAGGCCAAATCGCGATCCCTCCAGTGCTGTCGCCTCGGAGCGTAACCGATCACCGCACGTCGCCAGGGTGCATCATCAGTTGATGAGCAACGCCCGTGTTTCGGCCAAGGCCGCCCGTTTCACCGAATCAGTCATCCGCGACATGACCCGTCTCGCCCTCGAACACGATGCGGTCAACCTGGCCCAGGGCTTTCCCGATTTCCCCTGTCCGACCGAGCTGAAGGACGCTGCGGCTGCGGCCATCCAGGCCGACATCAACCAGTACGCCATCACCTGGG
>JBPCOO010000256.1:0-2589 GCA_051000155.1 Solirubrobacterales bacterium
CGCGCGCCGATCCCCTCGCTGCTCGCGACCGCCGCGGTCCACCACCACCTCGTCCGCGAGGGCACCCGGCTGCAGACCGGCCTCGTGGTCGAGTCCGCCGAGCCGCGCGAGGTCCACCACTTCTGCACGCTGATCGGCTTCGGCGTCGCCGCGGTCAACCCGTACCTCATGTTCGAGACGGTGCGCGACCTCGTCGGGGCGGGCCGCGTCGAGGGCGTCGCCGACGAGGCCGAGGCCGAACGCGCCGTCGTCAAGGCGCTCGGCAAGGGCATCCTCAAGACGATGTCCAAGATGGGCATCTCGACGGTGCAGTCCTACTGCGGGGCGCAGATCTTCGAGGCGCTCGGGCTGGATCCCGCGCTCGTGGACCGCCACTTCACGGGCACCGCGTCGCGCGTCGGCGGGGTCGGCATTCGTGTGCTCGCCCACGAGGCGTTGATCCGGCATGCGCGCGGCTTCGGCGAGGCGGAGGCCGGCGACGCCGACATCCTGCCGGTGGGCGGCCTGCACCAGTGGCGCAAGGACGGCGAGCGCCGCCAGTGGGACCCGACGGCGATCGCCACGCTGCAGAAGGCCGTTCGCGGCAACGACTACGAGAGCTACGAGGCGTTCGCCGCGCACATGAACGACGAGGCGGCGCGCAAGGCGTCGCTGCGCGGGATGCTCGAGTTCGGCTTCTCCGAAGATGGCGGGATCCCGATCGAGGACGTCGAGCCGGCGGCCGAGCTCGTCAAGCGCTTCTCCACGGGGGCAATGTCGCTCGGGTCGCTGTCGCGAGAGGCCCACGAGACGCTGGCCGTGGCGATGAACCGCATCGGCGGGAAGTCGAACACCGGCGAGGGCGGGGAGGACCCCGTCCGCTACCTGCCCGACCCGACGGGCGACTCGCGCCGCTCGGCGATCAAGCAGGTCGCGTCGGGCCGCTTCGGGGTCAACATCGACTACCTCGTCAACGCCGACGAGATCCAGATCAAGATGGCCCAGGGCGCCAAGCCGGGTGAGGGCGGCCAGCTGCCGGGTCCGAAGGTCGACGACTACATCGGCACCATTCGCTTCACCACGCCCGGCGTGACGCTGATCTCGCCGCCGCCGCACCACGACATCTATTCCATCGAGGACCTCAAGCAGCTGATCTACGACCTGCGCTGCGCGAACCCGCGGGCGCGCATCTCGGTGAAGCTCGTCGCTGAGGTCGGGGTCGGGACCGTCGCCGCGGGCGTCGCCAAGGCGGGCGCCGACCACATCCTCATCTCCGGCCACGACGGCGGCACGGGCGCGTCGCCGCAGTCCTCGATCCAGTCGGCAGGCGTGCCGTGAGAGATCGGCCTGGCCGAGGCGCAGCAGACGCTGGTGCTCAACGACCTGCGCTCGCGCGTCTGGGTGCAGGCCGACGGGCAGATGAAGACCGGCCGCGACGTCGCCATCGCGGCGATCCTCGGCGCCGACGAGGTCGGCTTCTCGACCGCGCCACTGATCGCCACCGGCTGCGTGATGATGCGCGTCTGCCACCTCAATACCTGCCCCGTCGGGATCGCGACCCAGGACCCTGAGCTGCGGCGGCTCTACGCCGGCCGTCCCGAGCACGTGATCCGCTACATGCTGGCGGTCGCCGAGGAGGTCCGGACGCTGATGGCGAGCATCGGCGTGCGCGGCTACGAGGAGATGGTCGGCCGCGTCGAGCTGCTCGAGGCCGATCCCGCGATCGCCCACTGGAAGGCTCGCGGCGTCGATCTCTCGGCGCTGCTTGCCGCACCGGCGCAGGGCGCCCCCGAGGATCGCCGCCACGCGCGCGCTCAGGAGCCGGTGCTCGACGACTCGCTCGACCATCTCGCGCTGGTGCCAGGCTCGGCGCGCGCGATCGGCCGCGAGGAGCCGGTGCGGCTGTCGCTTCCGATCCAGAACGTCCACCGCGCGGTCGGTGGCACGCTGTCGAGTGAGATCGTGCGCCGCCACGGGCCGGGGGGGCTGCCCGAGGGCACGATCTCGGTCTCCTTCGAGGGCGCGGCGGGCCAGAGCTTCGGCGCCTGGCTGGCGCCGGGCGTCACGCTGACGCTCAACGGGCCGGCCAACGACTACGCCGGCAAGGGACTCTCCGGCGGGATCATCGCCGTCCGCCCGCCCGCGGCCGCGACCCAGCTCGCCGAGGGGAGCGTGATCGCGGGCAACGTCGCGCTCTACGGGGCGACCGCCGGTCGCGCCTTCTTCCGCGGCGAGGTCGGCGAGCGCTTCGCGGTGCGCAACTCGGGCGCTCACACCGTGGTCGAGGGCGTCGGCGATCATGCCTGCGAGTACATGACCGGCGGCCGCGTCGTGGTGCTCGGCTCGACGGGAGTCAACTTCGCCGCCGGCATGAGCGGCGGCATCGCCTGGGTGCTCGACCCCGAGGGTGAGCTGCCCGCGCGCTGCAACATGGCGCTAGTCGAGCTCGAGCCGGTCGACGACGAGGGCGCCATCGAGCTGCGCGACCTGATCGCCGAGCACCACGAGCGCACCGGCTCGCCGGCGGCGCAGCGCCTGCTCGCCGACTGGGACGCGGCGCGGGAGCGGTTCACCTGCGTGGTGCCGCGCGGCTACCGCGAGGCGCTGGCC
>JBPCOO010000368.1:0-4227 GCA_051000155.1 Solirubrobacterales bacterium
ACCGTCGACGGTGAGGCCCTCGGAGTCGGGGCCGCGGTGGCGGAGGGTCGCGTTCATGCGCGCGAGCAGGTCGCGGTCGGGCGCCGAGGCCCCGTCGAGCGAGACCAGTCCGCAGATGCCGCACATCACCGTGGAAGTCTAGGTGGCGGCGCGGAGGGGTCGAGGAACTCCGCATCGTCGGGGCCGTGGTCGACGGTCTCGGCTACTACCCGAAACCATGGCTGATGCATCCGACGACCTGGTGGCAGACCTCGAACCCCAGCTAGAAAGGGTGGAGCGTTCTCTCTCTCCGGCGTGGAAGCTCTGAGCGACCGGCCTTCGGAGTGTCTGCGTCGACGCCGGCTACGTTCCTCCCGCCATTCGGGAGCTTTGCAGCCGGACTACTCAAATGGCGAACGGCCGCCGGCCTCCGTCCCGCTACTCCGCCGGAGGACGCCCGCTCGTGCCACGGGTCCGCCGTTGCATCCCGACCCGAGTCCGGAATAGCACCCGGCGGACGGTGGCGATGACCATCTGCAGATAGAGCGCCGGGGAGCGGTCGGCGATGTATTCGAGGTCGTGCGCCAGCTTGTCCTCCCAGGTGGTCTCGCGGGTGACCCGCGTCTGGGCGAAGCCGGTGATCCCGGGGCGCACCACCAGCCGCTGCCAGTACTGGGGCACCCGCTGGCACAGCAGCTCGAAGAACGGTGGGCGGATCGGGCGCGGGCCGACGATGCTCATGTCGCCGCGCAAGACGTTGAAGAGCTGCGGGATCTCGTCCAGGTGCATCACCCGGAGGATGCGGCCGAGCGAGGTCACCTCCGCCTCGGTGCGCTGGGTCAGCTCCTCCCCGAGGTAGGGGCTGAGGCGGGTCTCGGCGTCGGCGGCGAGGGTACGGAACTTGTACATCTCAAAGACGATCCCCATCCGACCGACGCGGTCCCCCCGGTAGAGGACCGGGCGCCCGGAGGTGGCCCAGATCAGGAGCGCCGCCGCCCCGATCACCGGGGCGGCCGCCGCCAGCAAGGTGGCGGAGATGACCACGTCGAGCGCGCGCAGCACGGCATCGCTCGGGCGCGGCTCGAAGGCATGCGCCATCTCGATGTAACGCTGGGACAGGGGTTCGGCGTCCTCGCCCCCGGCGCCGGGGGGAGGCAGCTCGGCCTCGACCGATGCCGGCAACGGCCCCGGGTCGGCGCTCCCGTCACCCGTCCGCACCTCCGCGGGGTCAGCGCCCGGCGTTGCCACCGCTAGCTCCCATCGGCGGCTCCCAGCATCAGCTCAACCAGCAGGTTCGGGTCCCGCCGGACCGGCTCGCTGCCGCCGGAGCGTTTTTCCAGATCGAGCGCGCGAGGATCGGTGAGCGGGCGCAGCCTGCCTTCGCGGATCAACATCTCATCGACGCCGCCGAGCGCCCCGCCGTAGGTGGTGAACACCGGGGTCCCAAGCGCAGCCGCCTCCCGGTTCATCGTCCCGCCGGCCGAGATCACCAGATCGCAAAGGGCGACGAGGCTCTGGGCCTCGACCGTGCGTTCGGGCACCACCAAGGAGGGCAAATCGAGCGATTTGACGAAGCTTCGCTGCGCCGGCGTTCGTGGCAGGACCACCGCCTGCACACCCTCCTGCCTACCGATGTGATTGAGCACCTGGGGGAAGAGGCGATTGGACTTGCGGTGGTAGAGGGAGACGTCAGGCGGGGGCCGCACCACCAACAGGACGTTTTCCGGATCGAGCTCGAGCCGCTCGAGCACCCCCTCGTCCGGTTCGAAATCGGCGAGGTAGTACTCCTCCTTGATACCCGGGTAGGAAAAGAGCTTCTCAGCGGTGACGCCGAAGCGCTCCAGACGGCTGAGGGGAACGGACTCGGGCCATATCACCCGCTTGGAGAGCCGGCAGCCTACGTGGTGTTGGGCGACCGCGAACTCGTAGTCGTGCATGTTCGCTTCGGGGATGCCGAGGGTCCGGGCGGCGATCGCGAGGTCGTTGGAGCCGTGCGCGATAGCCAAGTCGAAGTCCTTGCCCGCGCCGAAGGCGATCATCTGGCGGCTGCGATCGACCAGTCGTCCGAACTTGCGCAGCCGCGAGGCGCCGCCGTGGATGCCCAGCTCGGTGCTCTCGATCCCGTGAATCTCGAGCAGCTCCTGGGTCTGGGTGTACTCGCGGGAGGTGACCGCCAGCTCGTGTCCCGCGTCCACCAGCCGTTCGATGATCGGTCGCAGCACGAGCACGTGCGCGGGCCCGGTGATGTCGACCCAGATCCTCACGCGATCGGCCCTCGCCCCCGGCGCGTCAAAGCTCAGCCCGTGGGAACGGCGCCGAGCTGGGGGTACAGCGGGTAGCGCTCCAGCAGGGCTTGACCGCGCTCGACCAGGGAATCGCGGCCGGCCTCGAAGTCGTCGGAGAGAGCGACCGCGATCATCTCGGCGATCTCGGCCATGTCCTCTTCGACCAGCCCCCTGGTGGTCAGCGCCGGGGTCCCGATGCGCAGCCCGGAGGGGTTCATCGGCGGTCGCGGATCAAACGGGATCGTGTTGAAGTTGACGGTGATCCCGATCTCGTCCAGGCGGCCCTCGGCGGACTTGCCGTCGAGCCCGCTGGGACGCAGATCGACCAGGACCAGATGGGTGTCGGTGCCGCCGGTGAGCACCTCCACCCCACCATCGATCAGCCCCTTGGCAAGCGCCCTCGCGTTGGCGATCGTCTGGCGCTGACGCTCACCGAACGCCTCGGAGGCGGCGATGCGAAGGGCAACGGCCTTGGCCGCGATCACGTGCATCAAGGGGCCGCCCTGGGTGCCCGGGAAGATCGCCCGGTTGATGTCGGCCTTGAGCTCCTCGGTGCAGAGGATCATGCCGCTGCGGGGCCCGCAAAGGGTCTTGTGGATGGTGGTGGTGACCACGTCCGCGTGCGACACGGGGCTCGGATGTTCGCCCGCGGCGACCAGGCCGGCGAAGTGGGCCATGTCAACCATCAGCTTGGCGCCGACGGCATCCGCGATCTCACGGAAGGCGGCGAAATCGAGGTGACGGGCGTAGGCGGACCAGCCGGCGATGATCAGCTTTGGCTTGCGCTCGTGGGCGAGCCGCTCGACCTCGGCCATGTCCACCCGGAGCGTGTCGGCATCGACGTGGTAGGCGGCGACGTCGAACAGCTTGCCCGAGAGATTGAGCTTCATCCCGTGGGTGAGGTGGCCGCCGTGGTCGAGGGCAAGGCCCATGATCGTGTCGCCGGGGTCGAGCAGGGCCATGAAGACGGCGTTGTTGGCCTGGGCGCCAGCATGGGGCTGGACGTTGGCGTGCTCGGCGCCGAACAGCTCCTTGGCGCGCTCGATCGCGAGCGTCTCGGCCACGTCGACCTCCTCGCAACCGCCGTAGTAGCGCTTGCCCGGGTAGCCCTCCGCGTACTTGTTGGTCAGCACCGAGCCGACCGTCTCCAGCACCGCCCGGGGGACGAAGTTCTCGGAGGCGATCATCTCCAGCGTGTCGCGCTGGCGCCGCAGCTCGCCGTCGAGCACCGCCTGGATCTCGGGGTCGACCTCCGCCAGGGAGGCGCCGTGGAAGTCGTCGGGAAGCTCGCTCATGCTCAGCCGAGCTCCTCGCCGCGCTCGACCGCGCCGATCTCGGAGACCCGGCGCTCATGACGGCCGCCCTCGAAGTCGGTGCCCAGGAAGCGCTCGATGATCGGCTCGGCCTCGTTGGCTTCCATCCTGCGCCCGGCGAGGGTGAGGACGTTGGCGTTGTTGTGGCGGCGCGCCATCTCCGCCTCCTCGGGATCGTGGCCGTGGACGGCGCGGACGCCATCTACCTTGTTGGCGACGATCGAGACCCCGACGCCGGAGCCGCAGACCAGCACCGCCCGGTCGGCCTCGCCGTCGGCGACCATCTTCGCCGCCTTGGCCGCGTAGATGGGGTAGTCGGTCGACTCGGTCGAGGTGGTGCCGACGTCGATGACGTCATGGCCTTCGCCCTCGATCACGGGGCCGATCTCCTGTTTGAGATCGAATCCGGCGTGGTCTGATCCAATCGCGATCCGCATGACGGCGACGATAGCAACGGGATCGGTGGCGGTCAGTTGGAGATCAGCGGCCGAGGCGCCCCCGCAGCTCCTCGGAGGCCAGGGCGCCCTGGCGAAGAACTCGCCATCCCTCCCCCGCCTCGATTCCCGAGACGTCAACCACCGTCGAGGGCTCCCCACCCAGCCGACCACCGTCGATGACCAGATCCGCGGCGGCGGCGATCTCCGGATCGA
>JBPCOO010000369.1:0-6679 GCA_051000155.1 Solirubrobacterales bacterium
GGGGCGGACTCGATCACCTTCCACATCGAGGCGACTCCGCATCCCCATCGCCTCCTGGGGGCGATCGCCGAGGCCGGTTGCGTCCCCGGGCTGGCGATCAACCCCGGGACTCCCGCCGGGGCCGCGAGCGAGCTGGCGGGGCTCGCGGGGATCATCTGCTGCATGACGGTGAACCCCGGCTGGGGCGGCCAGCGCTTCATCCCAACCTCCCCCGGCAAGGTCGAGCAACTCCGAGCCCTCGACGGCGCCCCCGCGATCGAGGTGGACGGTGGCATCGACGTCAACACCGCCTTCAGCGTGGTCGAAGCGGGTGCCGATCTGCTGGTAGCGGGCTCCGCGATCTTCGCCGCCGACGACCCCGCCTCCGCCTATCACGCCATCGCCGCCGCCGCCGGAGCCGTCGGCTCGCCCACCGACGACGAGCCGGGTCCCCGGAGCGCGTAGCAGCTACCGCAGCGCCGGCGCGTTGAGCACGCCGACAGCCTCCTGCCACCAGGCGCGTTCCTGGGCGGAGATGATCGGGCGCTCGGCGCGCTCCACGCACCAGCGGGCGAGGGCGCGGCGGCCGCCTATTGCGATCACGTCGGGGCCGGTGACGGCGAAGCGCCCATCCATGAGGGCGGCAACCGCTGAGGAGCGATCGCTGCGGCTGCGGAGCACCCGCGCCACCTCGATCCCACCGATCGTCTCGGGGGTACCGGTATCGCCGTCCACGGCGCTCGTCGGTCGCACGGTGAAGATCTGCGGGGCGCCACGAATGCCGATTCCGCGCAGGGGGGGCTGGCCGATCGGGCCCACGCGCCAGACGTGGGTCAGCTCCCCGACCGCCTCGCGCGCCTCGCGCCGCACCAGCAGGTGCAGCTCGTCGCCGGAGGCGATCACGGTCGAACCGCGCGGGGGCAGGGCGGCGCCCTCGCGGACGATCAGGTTGACCAGGGCGGTCCGGGGCAGCCCCATCTCCTTGACCTGTCGACCGACGACCGCGTCGGAGGGCCGTACGCGGTAGGCAAAGACCTCGCCCCCGAGCTCCTGGATCATCCCGGTCTCCACCAGGGGCTCGGGCAGCGCCGGCTCGCTGGTGGTCAGTCCGAGACGCTCGGCCAGCGGCTCGAAGCTCACCCCCTGGACCACGGTGGTGATCACGACCACGAAGAAGATGATGTTGAAGAGCTCGGCGCTGCCCTCGATCCCGGCGATCACCGGAAAGGTCGCCAGCCAGATCGGGATCGCTCCGCGCATCCCGGCCCAACTCAGCATCATTCGCTCGCGCAGGCGAAAGCTCGCCACCTGGGTGGCGACGAGGGTCGCGATCGGTCGGGCGATGAACATCAGCACCGCCGAGAGGACCAGCCCCTGAACCGCGATCTCGCCGAAGCCGCTGGGGATCACCAGGAGACCCAGCAAAAAGAAGAGCGAGATCTGTGCTACCCAGGAGACGCCCTGGTGGAAGGCGGTGACGGTGCTACGGGCCGGCAAGAGCCCCGTTCCGAGCGCCAGGCCGGTGAGGTAGACGGCGAGGAAGCCGGATCCCAGCGCGATCTCCGCCAGCCCGTAGGAGAGCCCGGCGGTGGCGATCGAGGCGACCGGATAAAGCCCGGGGGTGGGGAAGTCGAGCCGGTTGAAGGCCGCCCGGGCGGCGAGGCCGACGCCGACCCCTATCGCCGCCCCGATCAGCAGCTCCAAGACGAACTCGGTGGCCATGTCGGTGATGCCGAAGGCGGGGTCCTCGATCCACTCGATGAAGCCGGTGACCAGCAGCAGCGCGATCGGGTCGTTCATCCCCGACTCGCCCTCGAGCGAGCGCGCGAGCTTGCGGCGTAGCTGGGAGCCTCGCAAGACGGCGAAGATCGCGGCGCTGTCGGTGGCGGCGACCGCGGCGCCGACGATCAGCGCCTCGAGCGTTCCCAGCCCGAACAGCCAGGCGGCCGCTGCACCGGCGATCATCGCGCTGATCAGGGTGCCGACTATCGCCAGCGAGAGGGCGGTCGCGAGGACTGGGCGGATCTCTCCCCAACCGGCGCTTAGCCCGCCCTCGAACAGGATCAGGACCAGGCCGATGGTGCCCAGCGTCCGGGTCAGCTCGACGTCGGTGAAGTCGACCCCGACCACGCCCTCGCTGCCGACCAGCATCCCCAGACCCAAGAACAGGACCAGGCCCGGCACTCGGACCCGGTCGGCGACCATCGCGGCGCCGATGCCCGTAGCGAGCAGGACGCCGCCGATTAGGATCAGCTCAGCGTCGCCCACGGCGCTTTCCTCCCCGATGTATCAGTGCTGCGACGACCGACTCAAAGCCAGTTGTTGGGCACGCCACCCGGAAGCTTCGCCTCACCGTAGTGATCGGGACGGTCCTCCGGGGACGAGCTGACCGCCGGCGTCGTCCCGGGATCGCTGGTCGGTGGCAGCGCCACCTTGGCCACGGTCCACTCTCCCATCTCGTCGTTGAGCATGAAGGTGTGGGTCTCGCGGTCGGGGTGGGTCGCCCGGAGCTTGTCGCGGAGCTGCTCTGCGTCCTCGCGCTGCATGGCACGAGGATAAACCCCCCGCAAGCGAAGTAGGAGACGACATCGGAGCGGGTGGGTCCTTCCCTACAATCTGGCTGACCGACCAGTCAATCGGCTGCCCTTGGCGAAGTCGCCATCACCACCTGCGATCAGGAGCCACGGATCCCCGAAACCGTCGCCATAGAAGCGGATCGCGCCCACATTCGGAGGGCCCTCGAGCTCGCCCGTCTGGGTGCCGGTGCGGTCAGTCCCAACCCGATGGTCGGCGCGGTGATCGTCTTCGGCGGCACCGTCGTGGGCGAGGGCTGGCACGCCGAGCTCGGTGGGCTCCACGCGGAGACTGCGGCTCTCGCCGACGCTCGCAAGCGCGGCGCCGAAGTTCGTGGCGCGACCATGTACGTGTCGCTCGAACCCTGCGCGCACGAGGGTCGCCAGCCCGCCTGCGCCCCGGCGATCGCGGCGGCCGGGATCGACCGGGTGGTGATCGCCTGCGAGGATCCGACCGAGAAGGCGTCGGGGAGGGGTCCCGGAATCCTGCGGGACGAGGGCGTTGCCGTGGAGCTCCTGGAGGGGACCGAGGCCACCGACGCGCGCCTGCTCAACCAGCCCTTCCGCAAGCACTCCCGCAGCGGCAAGCCGCTGGTCACGCTCAAGTCCGCGGCCTCGCTCGACGGTCGCACGGCCACCGCATCGGGCGAGTCGAAGTGGATCTCCAGTGACGCCAGCCGCGAGCTGGTTCACCGGTGGCGGGCTGAATCGGATGCGATCGCGGTGGGCATCGGGACGGTGATCGCCGACGATCCCACCCTCACCGCTCGCGGCGTCGGCGCCAAGCGCCAGCCGACTCGGGTGATCTTCGACACCAACGCCCGGCTCCCGCTCGACTCGCGGTTGGTGCAGACGGCGACCGAGGCGCCGATCCTGCTGGTCGTCGGCGAGCGGCCACCGGGGCCCCGGGTCGATCACCTCCTAAACGCCGGGGTCGAGGTGATCGCAACCTCCGGGCGCCGATCCGAGCAGGTCGAGGTGGGCCTCGAGCAGCTCGGCCGGCGGGGGATCACGAGCCTGCTGGTGGAAGGGGGGGCGGAGCTCGCTGGATCGTTCGTCGACGCAGGCGAGGTCGATCGGCTCGAGCTGTTCGTCGCCCCGCTCGTGATCGGAGGAGCCGGAGCTCGACCTTTGCTGGAAGGCCAGGGCGCGGGCTCGCTGGCCGAGGCCACCCGGGCGATCGCGCTCGAGGCCGAGCCCAGTGGCACCGATGTCCTCCTGCGTGCCCGATTGCGGGAGTGGTGATGTTCACCGGCCTGGTGGCGGAGATCGGCGAGGTGGCGGAGGTTCGCAGCTCCGTTGGGGGCTCCCGCCTGCGGGTACGCGCCAAGCTGGCGGGCGAGCTGCACGGCGGTGATTCGGTCGCGGTCGAGGGCGTCTGCCTGACGGTCTCCGCGCTCGGCCCCGATTGGTTCGAGGCCGACATCATGAACCAGACGCTGGAGCTGACCGCGCTCACGGGCATCTCCAGCGGTCGGGCGGTCAACCTCGAGCCCGCGCTCCGTGCCTCCGACCGGCTCGGCGGCCATATCGTGCAGGGCCACACCGACGGCGTCGGCGAGGTTGTCTCGGTCGAGGCCGATGGGATCGCCCGCCGCCTCGTGGTCCGATTGCCGCCGGAGCTCCGCCCCCTGGCCGTATCCCACGGCTCGATCTGCCTCGCGGGGGTGAGCCTCACCGTCGCCAACCTGACCGACGAAGGCGTGGAGGTGTCGCTGATCCCCGAGACTCTGGAGCGGACCACGCTTGGGGTGGCCGCAGTGGGGGACGCCCTCAACGTCGAGGTCGACGTCATCGCTCGCTACGTCGAGCGACTCGTGCAAGGCTTCAACCACTCGAAAGGAACCGAAGATGACTGACCGAGGCCCCGAGACCGACGCCCTGAGCTCCGCCGCCGCTGGCGAGGAGTCCCCGTTCGCGACGATCGAGGAGGCGATCGACGAGCTGCGCCGGGGACGAATGATCGTCGTCTGCGACGACGAGAACCGCGAGAACGAGGGTGATCTGGTGATGGCGGCGCAGTTCGCCACCCCCGATGCGGTCAACTTCATGGCGACCCACGGTCGCGGGCTGATCTGCCTCGCGCTCACCCCTGAGCGTTGTGAGGGATTGGGGCTGAACCTGATGGCAGCCAAGAACGAGGCGCCGCTGGAAACCAACTTCACCGTCTCGATTGAGGCCGCCGAGGGGGTCAGCACCGGGATCTCCGCCCACGACCGCGCGCGGACGATCCAGGTGGCAATCGATCCGCATTCGACCTCCGAGAGCCTCCACCAGCCCGGCCACCTGTTCCCACTCAAGGCCAAGCCGGGCGGGGTGTTGGAGCGGACCGGTCATACCGAGGCCAGCGTGGATCTTGCCCGCCTCGCCGGCCTCATCCCGGCCGGGGTGATCTGCGAGATCATGAACGACGACGGGACCATGGCGCGGGTGGACGACCTCGCTTCCTACAGCGCCCGCCACGACCTCCTGATGATCACGATCGCCGATCTGATCGCCTACCGCCGACGGACCGAGAAGCTGGTCGAGCGGATCGTCGCCACTCGGATGCCGACCCTGTTCGGAGACTTCAGCGCAGTCGGCTATCGCTCCCTGGTCGACGACAAGCACCACGTCGCCCTGGTCAAGGGCGAGGTCTCCGGCGCCGAGGACGTGCTGGTGCGGGTACACAGCGAGTGCCTCACCGGGGACGTCTTCCACAGTCTCCGCTGCGACTGCGGTCAGCAGCTCGAGGCGGCGCTCTCGCAGATTGAGGAGGAGGGGAGGGGGGTGCTG
Organism: Solirubrobacterales bacterium; assembly: GCA_051000155.1. GTDB lineage: Bacteria > Actinomycetota > Thermoleophilia > Solirubrobacterales > 70-9 > CAXMST01. The sequence continues at coordinate 5,328 of JBPCOO010000369.1, forward strand.
CTCTACCTCTCCCAGGAGGGCCGGGGGATCGGCTTGCTGAACAAGCTCCGTGCCTACAAGCTCCAGGAGGAGGGGCTCGACACCGTCGACGCCAACCTTAAGCTGGGCCTTCCCGCCGACCTCCGTGACTACGGCATCGGCGCCCAGATCCTCCGCGACCTCGGGCTGACCAGCATCCGCATCCTCACCAACAACCCGAAGAAGATCATCGGTCTCGAGGGCTATGACCTCTCGGTCACCGATCAGGTCCCGATCCAGGCCGAGGCCAACCTCCACAACGAGGGCTACCTCGAGACCAAGCGCGCGAAGATGGGCCACATCCTCCACCACCAGGGCCTGGCGCTGGACGAGGAGATGATCCACGACGAGCAGGAGCGCGATGCAGACCGTGAGGGGCCCAAGGGCGAGCGAGCCGATGGCGTCCGGCCAACGGGTGGTCGGTCCGAGCGCGGGAGGGCCGAGGGCGAGCGGGGACCGGCGGAGATGCGCGCGGGCGAGGTCGACGGGACCGAGGCAGCAGGCCCGGACGATGGGTGAGGCCACCGAGGTCGTGCTGAGCGAGAGCGAGCGCGCCGCGCTTGCGGGCAAGCGCTGGGCACTGTGCGTCGCGACCTTCTACCGGGACCTGGCCGATCGACTGATCGCCGGTGCCACCGAGGGCTTCGCCGAGATGGGGGTCGACGCGGACCGGCTCGAGACCCATGAGGTGCCGGGTGCTTTCGAGCTACCCCTGGCTGCCAAGCTCTGCGCCGAGAGCGGCCGTTACGGGGGCGTCGCCTGCCTCGGCGTGGTCATCCGCGGAGAGACCGACCACTACGACTTCGTCTGCGCCGAAGCCGCCCGCGGGATCGGGGAGGTCTCCCTCGCGCGCGGCATCCCGGTGGCCTTCGGCGTGATCACCTGCAACGACCGTGAGCAGGCCGAGGCGCGCGCCGGCGGCGGCAAGCGCGACCAGGGCCGCAACGCGGCGATCGCGATCGCCCGGATGCACCTGGTGGCGGTCGGGCTGGCGGGCTGACGAGCGCCGGCGGAGTCGTTGGGCGCGCGGGTCCTGTCATCGGTGCAAGCCCCGCTGCGTCAGGCCGATTCACCGACCTTGCACCGATGCCACCCACGCGTCGCCCGTCACGCCAGCGGCCGCCGGGCGAAAAACGACGAAACCCATGTCAGTCGTGGGTTCAGTCGTTTTTCGTCCTTCAGCGAAGTTGCCGCTCGCAGAACTCGACGAAGTCGGCGACGAGCGTCGTGAGCTGGTCGCGAGTGCCCTCGTCGGTGAGTCTGCCGTCCTCGTCGAACTTCTCCCAGCCGCGGGCCACGAATAAGGAATGGCCGCTGTAGGTGTGCATCTTCAG
>JBPCOO010000029.1:0-6434 GCA_051000155.1 Solirubrobacterales bacterium
CTTGCCCCCGAGATCGCCCTCGTTCTCCTCGACCGTGTGTGACTGCAGATCGGAGTTGGTCAACCCCGGATGCGCGACCAGGCTGGAGGCGGAGGCGCCCGCGTCCTCGAAGCAGCGTTGCAGGCCGATACCGAAGTGGAGGTTGGCGAGCTTCGACTGCCCGTAGGCCTTCCACGGTCCGTAGTCGCCCTTGAGGTGCGGGTTGTCCGGATCCACCGACGTGCCCATGTGGTGCGCGGTGCTGCTGACCGAGACGACTCGGGCGGCCGGAGCCCGCAGGAGCGCCGGCATCAGCCGGGCGGTCAGGGCCCAGTGGCCGAGGTGGTTGATTCCGAGCTGCGTCTCGAAGCCGTCTTGGGTGCGCCCCTCCGGCATCGCCATCACGCCGGCGTTGTTGACCAGGATGTCGATCTTCTCGTGGGAGTCGTTGATTTGCGCCGCCGCCTCGCGGACCGACTTCAGCGAGCCGAGGTCGAGCGGAACGATCTCGAGCGAGGCGTCGGAGAGGTCGCCGGAGATGTCGGCTTGCGCGCTGGCGGCCTTCTTCTGGTTGCGAGCGGCCATCACCACGTGCGCTCCCCTGCGGGCCAGCTCGCGGGCCGTCTCCAAGCCAAGGCCGCCATTGGCGCCGGTGACGACCGCCGTGCGGCCATCGAGGTCGGGAATGTCATCTGTGCTCCAGGGCATGGGGGGCTCCTCGGTCGGAAGTTCTACAGGGACGGGACGAGTCTTGGAGCGTATCCGGCGAGGGCCGGCGAGCGTGTCCGCCTCCACGCCCGAGCGAGCCCCGGGCGGGGCCAATACAGTGAGCATCGTGACCCTGGCCACCGAGCTTGACCTTCCCCAGCTCGACTACACCGACCCCGAGCTGCGCGGGGAGCGCTTCCACGCGCGGATGGAGGAACTGGCGGGGGAAGGCTGGCTGGCGGGCTCGCCGCTCGGCTGGCTGTTCGTGACCGAGCGGGATGCGGCCTCCTACTTCCTCCGCAGCAAGCAGGTGGTCTTCCCGGCCGCGACCGTCGCCGACGCCTTCGAGATCACCGAGGGCCCACTCTCGGAGGCGATTCGCAAGAACCTGATCGCGACCGAGGGCGACGACCACCGGCGCCTGCGGAACCTGGTCAACCCGGCCTTCAACTCGCGCGAGGCCGATCGCTACCGACCCGCGATGCGGGAGCACCTCGCCGAGCTCTGGGAGCTGATCGCCGGCGCCGGCGGTTGCGAGTTCGTCGGCGAGTTCGCCAAGTGGTACCCATCGCGGATGATTGCGACGGTGGTCGGGGCGCCGGTCGAAGACGCGGGGCGCCTGCACGGGTGGGCGACCTGGTTCCAGCGGCAGTTCGACCCGGCCGCAATCATCGCCGATCGCGACGGGATCGAGCGCGCGATCGTCGAGTTTCACGACTACGCCGGAGAGCTGATCGAGCGCCGTCGGAACGACCCCGGCGACGACCTCATCTCCAAGCTCCTGGGCGCCACCTACGAGGGCGACCGACTGAGCGACGACGAGTGCCTCAACCTGATCATGAACGTGTTCGCCGGTGGGGTTGACACCACCCAGGCCCAGCTCGCCCACGGGGTCCGCCTGTTTGCATCGCACCCCGAGCAGTGGCAGCTACTGAGGGAGCGAAGGGAGCTGACGGGTGCCGCGGTCGAGGAGGTGCTTCGGTTCGAGCCGATCACCCCGTTCACGGCGCGGATGGCCAGCGAGGAGCTGAGCTATCGCGACATCACCATCCCGGCGGGAACGGTGCTGATGATCTCGACCTTCAGCGGTAACCGTGACCGGGACACCTACGAGCAGCCGCTCAGCTTCGACATCGCCGCCGACCGCGGCAAGGCCAAGCCGCTGACCTTCGGCGCCGGCATCCACAACTGCCTCGGCGCCAACCTGGCGCGAGCGGAGCTGCAGGAGGCGTTCGCCTTCCTGGTCGAGCGGATCGAGCGACTCGAGCTCGCCGGTGAGCCGGTCTACGACACGATCGCCGGCGTCTACGGGCTCGAGCGATTGCCGCTCAGCTTCGAGGCAGCGGCGGGGTAGAGGGTCTGAGGGCCGCACACCGAGAACGGGCGCGACGAGCCGCGCCTAACGTCGGCGGGGTCAGGCAGCGGTTCGCGGAGGTGGGAGGTCCGAGCTCCGCAGGCGAGGCGTGCGGGATAAGTAGTCTCATGGACTACGAACTCGCCACCCCCCCGGACCACAGAGCCAGCGTCGGTCCAAGACCCGGGGGTCGGGCCGTAGTCCCCGCGCCGGGCAGCCCCCGCGCCGCCGGTACCGGCATCAACCTACTCGTGGTCGTGCTCGTGGATGTCCTCAAGGCCCTTCTCGTGCACGTGGGTGTGGGTGTGGGCCAGCTCGTCGTGGGCGTGCTCATGGGCGTGCTCGACGTGCTCGTGGTCGTGGATGGTGTGGGGGTGGGTGTGGGTCACGTCCCCATGACTGTGCTCGTGGGTGTGGGGCTCGTCGTGGTTGTGGTCTTGGTCGCTCATCCGGCGCCTCCTGATCCGCGCTTGTTCGTCGTGGACGGAGGATAGCCGCGCCTTGGTGCGCCCCGGCTAAATCTTTAGAAAGTTCCGCTTGACACGAAGCGGCGGCATGCAATAGGTTCGGGGTAAGGAGTATTGGCGAGAGGGAAGAGTGTTATGTGCCTGGCAATTCCGGGCCAAATCCTAGAAATCGTTGACGAAGGGAATCGTCTGGCGAAGGTAGACGTCGCGGGCGTTCGCCGCAATGTCAACGTCGGGCTGCTGGACTCCGAGCCGGGCGGGATCGATGTCGGCGACTGGGTCCTGATCCACGTCGGCTTCGCGCTCTCCAAGGTCGACGAGGAGGAAGCGATCGCCACCCGCAAGATGCTCGAGGGGATGGGCGAGGATTACGAGGCGGAGCTCGAAGAGCTCAAAGCGAGCGTGATCGAGTAATGAGCGCGCTCTCCCCGACCGCCGCGCACTGTGAAGTCGAGGAGGGTTGCATCACCTGCGGCGATCTCGCCTTGCCGCTCGAGGTGGTTCAGGTCGACGACGACCGCGGCCTCGGCCTCTGCCGCGACGGCGAAGGCCGGACCGAGACGGTCGAGATCGCCCTGGTCCTTCCCGTAGCCGTTGGCGACGAGCTGCTGGTCCACGCCGGCACCGCGATCAGCCACCTCAGTCGCGAGGCGGTGTCCGCGAGCACCCCCGGACGCGCAGCGGAGGAGGTGCGCTTGTGAGATTCGTCGACGAGTTCCGCGATCCCGAGCTGGGCCAAGCGCTCGCCGGCGACATCCTCGGCTTGGTCGAGCCTGGCCGCAACTACAAGTTGATGGAGGTCTGCGGCGGCCACACCCACTCGATCTACAAGTACGGGATCGACGACCTGCTCCCCGAGAACGTCGAGCTGGTCCACGGCCCCGGCTGCCCGGTCTGCGTGATGCCGATGGGCCGGATCGACGACGCGATCGCGATTGCCCGCAACCCAGAGGTGATCTTCACCTGCTTCGGCGACATGATGCGGGTGCCGGGATCGGAGCAGACGTTCACCGACGTCAAGGCCGAGGGTGCGGACATCCGCATGGTCTACTCCCCGCTCGACGCGCTCCGGATCGCCAAGGCCAACCCCGACCGCATCGTCGTCTTCTTCGCGATCGGCTTCGAGACGACCGCACCCTCGACCGCGCTCACCCTGAAGCGGGCCAAGGCCGAGGGGATCGAGAACTTCCTCTGCATCTGCAACCACGTCACCATCGTCCCGCCCTTGCGCGCGCTGCTGGAGTCCCCCGACCTCCGCCTCGACGGCTTCATCGGACCGGGCCACGTCTCGACCGTGGTCGGGGTGCGGCCGTTCGAGTTCATCCCCGCCGACTACGAGCGCCCCCTGGTTACCTCCGGCTTCGAGCCGCTCGACATCCTCCAGGGGATCCGGATGATCCTCACCCAGCTCGCCGAGGGCCGCTGCGAGGTCGAGAACCAGTACAGCCGCGTGGTCCCCTACGAGGGCAACCCCGCCGCCTTGCAGGTGATGAGCGAGGTGTTCGAGCTGCGGCCGCACTTCGAGTGGCGCGGGCTCGGTTTCATCAGCCAAAGCGCTTTGAAGCTCTCCGACGCTTACGCCGACTTCGACGCTGAGCTCCGCTACGAGACCCCCGGGGTCCGGGTGGCTGATCCCAAGGCGTGCCAGTGCGGTGAGGTCTTGAAGGGCGTGATCAAACCGTGGGAGTGCAAGGTCTTCGGCACCGCCTGCACCCCCGAGCACGCGATCGGGACCTGCATGGTCAGCCCCGAGGGCGCCTGCGCCGCCTACTACAACTACGGCCGCTTCGCCCGAGAGCGGGAGGTGGTCTAGATGCCCCCGCGCACCGAGGAGGCACCGTCGGGTCGCGAGCAGCGGATTCTCGAGATCATCGAGACCACGCGCGCCAAGCGGCCGAAGTTCAAGGGCAATCAGGTGACGATGGCTCACGGCGCCGGCGGCAAGGCGACCCAGACTCTGATCGAAGGTCTTCTGGTGCCCGCGTTCGATCCCCACGAGAACGGGCTTGCGGCGATGGCCGACTCCGGCCAGGTGACGATCGACGGCACCGGCCTGGCGATCACGACCGACAGCTTCGTGGTCAAGCCGCTCACCTTCCCCGGCGGCTCGATCGGTGAGCTGGCGGTCAACGGGACGGTCAACGATCTTGCGATGGCGGGCGCGAAGCCGCGGGCGATCACCATTGGGTTGATCCTCGAGGAGGGCACCTCGGCCAAGGTCCTGCGGGCCGAGGTCGAGGCGATCGCGTCCGCCTCCGCAGCCGCTGGGGTCGAGATCGTCGCCGGCGACACCAAGGTGGTCGAGCGCGGCCACTGCGACGGCATGTACATCAACACCACCGGCGTAGGCGCGATCGATCCCCGCGCCGCGCTCAGCCCGGCGGCTCTGCGGCCAGGCGATCAGGTGATCGTCAGCGGCACCATCGGCGAGCATGGGACCGCGATCATGCTTTCCCGCGACGACTTCGAGCTCGATGCCGATATCGAATCGGACACCCAGCCGCTCTGGGACGCCGCCGACGCGCTGTTGGACGCCGCTGGCCCCGACCTTCGCTGCATGCGCGACGCTACCCGCGGCGGCGTCGCCACGGTGCTGAACGAGCTGGCTCGGGCGAGTGAGGTGGCGGTCGTCTGTCGCGAGGGCGATGTCCCGGTCCGTCCCGATGTCGCCGGGGCCGCCGAGCTGTTGGGGATCGACCCCATGTACATCGCCAACGAAGGCCGCTTCGTCGCCTTCGTCGGCCCGGAGTCGACCGACGCGGCGCTTGCGGCGCTACGAGCGGTTCCTGGCTGTGAGGGAGCCGCGCTGATCGGCGAGGTCAAGACCGAGCCTCCGGGGATGGTCCTGGTCGAGACCGCCTTCGGCGGCAAGCGCGTGATGGATCTACTAGCCGGCGACCCCCTTCCCCGGATCTGCTGAGAGAACCGATGAACCAGAGCTTCAACCCAAGTCCAGATACAACAAGCACCGGGTTTGCACCACCCGGAGAGGAGAGTTAGCCATGGCGGCTACGGAGTTCGTTCCCAACCAGGCTGAGACCGAGCAGGTCGAAGCGCACGTGATCTGGATGACCACGGGTCTGTCCTGCGATGGAGATTCAGTCGCGATGACCTCGGCGGTCAATCCCAGCCTCGAGGACATCATCACCCAGGCGATCCCCGGGATGCCGAAGGTGATCGTCCACAACCCGGTGCTCGCCTACGAGAACGGCGCCGAGTTCATGGAGTGGTGGTGGAAGGCCGAGCGCGGCGAGCTCGATCCGTTCGTCCTCTGCGTCGAGGGATCGATCCCGAACGAGGAGCTCTCCGGAGAGGGGCACTTCGCCGCGATCGGTGACGATCCGGAGACCGGCCAGCCGATCACCACTTCCGAGTGGCTCGACCGGCTCGCGCCGAAGGCCGCTGCGGTGGTCGCGATCGGGACCTGTGCGACCTACGGCGGTATCCCCGCGATGAAGAACAACCCCACCGGTGCAATGGGCGTTGCCGATCATCTCGGTTGGAACTGGAAGTCGTCCGCCGGCCTCCCCGTGGTCAACATCCCCGGTTGCCCGGCCCAGCCCGACAACATGACCGAGGTGCTCTTGTATCTGGCGCTGCACCTCGTTGGTCGTGCTCCGGTGCCGGATCTAGATGAGGCTTTGCGGCCGAAGTGGCTGTTCGGCCGGACCGTGCGCGAGGGGTGCAACCGCGCCGGCTTCGCCGAGCAAGGCAACTTCGCCACCGAGTACGGCGACGATCCCCGCTGCCTGGTCAAGCTCGGCTGCAAGGGCCCCGTGGTCAAGTGCAACGTCCCGGTCCGCGGTTGGGTCGACGGCTACGGCGGTTGCCCCAACGTCGGCGGCATCTGCATGGCCTGCACCATGCCCGGCTTCCCCGACAAGTACATGCCGTTCATGGACGAGGACTTCTTCGGGAGCCTCTCT
>JBPCOO010000121.1:0-7628 GCA_051000155.1 Solirubrobacterales bacterium
GTGAAGAGGTCGTCGATGATGCCGCCGTCGGGCGCACACAGGCACGAGTACTGGGCCCCGCCAATCTGGAGCTTGCTGATGTCGTTGGAGAGCAGGTGTTGGAGGAACTCGAACGCCTGCGAGCCCGAGCACTCGATCTGGCCCATGTGGGAGACGTCGAAGACCCCGCAGCCCTTACGGACGGCGAGATGCTCATCCTTGACGCCGGCGTAGTGGACCGGCATCTCCCATCCGGCGAACGGAACCAGCTTGGCCCCCAGCGTCGCGTGGGCGTCGTGGAGGACGGTCGTCTTGAGGTCGGCAGGATCGGTCACGGGTCCGGGCAGGCTACCGTGCGGTTGGTACCAAGCTGGCCGAATCCTCCGCGGCCGGAAGGGAGCGGCCCCCCGTCCGAAGGCCTCCAGCCGCCGCCTACAGCCCGAGCCGCTTGCCGAGCGAGGGGTTCGCCATCAGCTCGTCCAAGGTGACTACCTCCGAGGGGTCAGGGAACCGTTCGACGGTGACCGGATCGCCGTTCGCGACAAGCTCGAGCGAGCTGCTCACCCCGCCGCCTACCTCATCGATTCTGAGATCACAGAGGGTGCACCGATCGCCTCATCCCAACCCCGAATTCCATCCCGCCACCCGTTGCTGGGTGACCCGCTCAGCGGTCGCGGAGGAAGGGCGGGATGTCGATGTCGTCGTCGGAGACCTCGAGCGAGCGGATCGAGCGGTCGGGCCGGACCTCGCGGTCGCGCTCGCGGTTGCGGCGGCGAAGCTCGGCCGGCCGGCGCGCCAGCAGCTCCGATCCCTCAAAGCCGGTGGCGATCACGGTCACCCGCAGCTCGTCGCCGAGGGTGTCGTCGACCACCGAGCCGAAGATGATGTTGGCGTTCTTGTCAGCGGTCTCGACCACGACGTCGGCGGCCTCGTTGACCTCGAACAGCCCCATGTCCTCGCGCCCGGTGATGTTCAAGAGCATCCCGGTGGCACCGTCGATCGAGGACTCGAGCAAGGGCGAGGAGATCGCCTCGCGGGCGGCGTCGGCGGCGCGGGTCTCCCCGGCGGCGGTGCCGATTCCCATCAGGGCGGAGCCCGCGTCGGCCATCACCGAGCGCACGTCGGCGAAGTCGAGGTTGATCAAGCCGGGGACGGTGATCAGATCGGTGATCCCCTGGACGCCCTGGCGGAGGATGTCGTCGGCCTTGCGGAACGCCTCCGACATCGGCTCGCGGCGCTCGACGATCCCGAGCAGCTTTTCGTTGGGAACGATGATCAGGGTGTCGACCTCGTTGCGAAGGCGCTCGACTCCCTCCATCGCCTGCTGCATCCGGCGGGTGCCCTCGAACTCGAACGGCTTGGTGACGACGCCGACGGTGAGCGCGCCGATCTCCTGCTTGGCGATCTCCGCGATCACCGGGGCGGCTCCGGTGCCGGTGCCGCCGCCCTCGCCGGCGGTGACGAAGACCATGTCGGCCCCCTTGAGCGCTTCCTTGATGTCGTCACGACTTTCCGAGGCCGCGCCGGCGCCCACCTCCGGGTTGCCGCCGGCGCCGAGGCCGCGGGTCAGCTCCTGGCCGATCGCGAGCTTGACGTCGGCCTCGCAGCCACGCAACGCCTGAGCGTCGGTGTTGACGGCGAGAAACTCGACCCCGCTCAGTCCGGCATCGACCATCCGGGTGACGGCGTTGGTTCCGCCGCCGCCGGCACCGACGACCTTGATAACAGCCAGGTAACTGGAAGCCTCCATGTGAGCTTCACACGCCTTTCTTACATTCCGTCCGGAGCTTGAGTGATAGTTGAGAGTTTCGCGGTTCGTGCCCCGGTACCTTGCGGAAAACTAAGCCAGAGCCGGGACCTTGTCAACGCTCGCCCTTCCACCTTGCAAGATCCTATTCTCAACCAGAGCTAGAGACTTTGCGAACTCTCAAGGTGTAGTCGAGGGTTCTGGGGAGGGGGTCAAGGGGTCGGCAGGGGTCGCTTCGACGCCCCCTGCGACGCCCTCTCCGGTGGCGGCATCGCCCGCGTCGGTGGCAGCGGCACCCTCCTCGACCTGCCCCGTCTCCCCGGGCGGTGGCGCAACGGACGCACCCGACCCCGCAACCGGCCGCTCCGGCAGGCTCAAGTCGATGTAGTCGATCGCCCCGAGCTGGGGGTCGGCGAGGACGGCGGCCGCAGCCTCCCACTTGGCATCGGCACGCGTGGCCTCGCCGAAGCGCAGCTCGAGCCCATCTCCGGCGATGACGACGATCCCTTGGCCGGGCTCGATCCGCGCCGCGGTCAGCTCCGCCAGAAGGGGCTTCGGGGTCGCGCCGAGAACGGTCGTCACCTCCGCGGCCTCGCCGCTCAAGCCCTCACCCGGAGCAGGGGCGCCTCCGGACCCCTCCACCTCGATCGCCGGCACGTCGCCGGGAGGATTATCGGCGGCCTCGAGGACGACGCCGTCGTCGGCCACCACCACGCCCGCCTCCGAGAGGTAGCCGACGGGAGAGCGGAGGTCCAGCTCCACCTCGAGGCGATGCGGAAACTCCGGCGTCGCCTCCAGCCCACGGACGGCTGGATCGGATGCGACCGCCTCCAGCAATCCCGCTTCGTCCACGTCGAGCGTGCTCTGCTCGAGCGCTACGGCTTCGATCTGCGCCGTGAGGTCCGTGCGTTCCCCGGCGCCACTGAAGCTGACCTCATCCACGTCAACCAGGCTGGAGTCGCGCAGCCAGAACCAGTAGCCGGCCGCGAGCATCAGTGCCAGCAATGCGACCGCGAGCGCCCGGCGCCTGAGCACGTACGCCGGCGGAAGCGAGCCGAAGCTCGGCAGGGGAAGAGATCGGAGTCGGGCCTCCACGCCCTAGGACTTCGATCTCGCTCCGCCCATTCCTACCCGTTCGTCGGAGGATGTCCTTCGATCCCCGCCGAAGGGGGGTCAGCTCGGCTCGACCCCGGGGAGGCTGACCCTCGTCTCAGCGCGAGCACTCGATCAGCTCCTCGCCCACGCGGTGGACATCGCCGGCGCCTACCGTGACCACTAGATCGCCCTCCCCCAGCTCCGCGCCGACGACTTCCACCGCCGTCTCCGCATCGCCCAACCACATCACTCGAACCCCCGGCGCGGCCGCCGCGGTCGCCGCGGCTACCAGGCGCCCGCTGATCCCGGCCAGCTCGCCCTCGGGTCGCTCACGCGCGGCGTAGACGTCGAGCACGCCGACCTCATCGGCCAGCGCGAGGGCACGACCGAATCGGGAGGCGAGTGCCTTCGTCCGCGAGTACAGATGAGGCTGGAAGATCACGATCAGGCGGCGATGGGGCAGCTCGCGCATCGCCCTGAGGGCCGCCTCGACCTCGGTCGGATGGTGGGCGTAGTCGTCGTAGACGATCGCTCCGGACGCGAGTCCCTTGCGCTCTTGTCGACGGGCCATGCCGGGGAAGCTCGCCAGAGCAGCAGCCACTTCGTCAAGTGACGGCAGCCCCGGCCCCGACTCCATCCCGACTCCCGCCGCGAGCAGCGCCGCGATCGCGCAGGTCGCGTTGGCGACGTTGTGGCGACCGGGGACCCCGAGCAGGACCTCGAGCGGCTCACCCCGGGGATGATCGAGGGTGAAACGATTGCCGCCCGCGGTGGGCTCGATCTCGCGAGCGAGGAGGTCGGCAACGCTCGGCGATGAGGTCGATGGACCCTCGACCGCGAACCGCAGATCCCCTTCGCGGGCGAGATGGTCGAGCGCGGCGCCGGCCGGCACTACCGCGCGGTCGGAGGAGTCGCGGAACTCGCCGAAGGCGCGGTGCAGATCAGCCTCACCGGACCAATGGGAGTGATGGTCGAGCTCGACGTTGGTGATCGCCGCTACCTCCGGTCGGAGCCGGAGGAACGACCCGTCGCTCTCGTCGGCCTCGGCGACGATCAGCCCGCCCGCATTCCAATCGGCATTGGCGGGCTCCCCGCCCGGTCCGGCGCCCGGAAGCTCCCCACCGAGAAGGAATGACGGCTTCGCCCCGGAGGTCCGGAGTGCGTGGGCGATCATGCCGGAGGTGGTGGTCTTGCCATGGGCACCGGCCACCGCGATCAGGCGGCCGGTTGCGGTCAGCTCCGCCATCAGCTCGGAGCGATGGAGGATCCTCTGCCCCCGCTCCCGCGCCCGCCGGAGCTCGGGATTGTCATCGCCGATCGCGGTCGAGACGACCACCTCGGCGGCGGCGGGCACCGCCTCGGGATCGTGGCCGATGCGAGGCTCGAGTCCGGCGCCGCGCAATCGCTCGATGTAGCTCGAGCGGGACTGGTCGCTACCGCTGACCTTCGCCCCGAGCGCCGCGCAGGCGAGCGCGAGGGCGCTCATCCCGGCACCGCCGATTGCGATGAAGTGAAGCTCTCTGCCCTCGAAATTGCTCATAGGGTCGAGAGGATCTCAGCCGCGATCCGTTCGGCGGCGTCCGGTCGGCTGATCCGCGACGATGCGGCCGCCATCTCGGTGAGCCGATCGGCATCCGCCAGCAGCGGCTCGACCTCATCGCGGAGCCGATCGGAGCCGAGCTCGGAGTCCTCGATCATCCGGGCCGCGCCCGCCTCGACCATCCAGGCGGCGTTGGCGTGCTGGTGTCCGGCGGTCGCGTGGGGATAGGGAACCAGGATCGCGGGCTTCCCCGCCGCGGCGATCTCGAAAACCGAACCGCCCGACCGCGCGACCACCAGGTCGGCGGCTGCCAGGGCGGCAGCGAGGTCGGGCTCGTAGGCCATCAGGGTGTAGGCGGCGGGCGTGCCCACCAACTCGCGAATGCGCTCGTAGTCACGCTCGCCGCTGATGTGGAGAACGTGGTAGTCACGGTCATCGACGTCGGCGTGGGCGCCGCCGTAGGCCCCGGCGGCGGCGAGGTTGATCGTCAGCGCGCCGAGGCTCCCCCCGAACAGCAGCAGGCAGGGCGAGTCGGGCTCGATTCCATAGCGGCGGCGGGCGGCATCGCGATCGGCGGCGCCAATCGACGGCGGCACCGGCCTGCCGGTCACCAGGTAGGGATCGCCTTCGCGACCGGCGATCGGGAATCCCAGACAGACGCGATCGGCCCATCGCGCCAGCAGACGGTTGGTGATCCCGAGGTGGCTGTCGGCCTCGGTCAGCACCAGCGGCAGGCCGCATCGCTTGGCAGCAACGCCCACCGGACCGGCGACGTATCCCCCGCCCCCCATCACCGCGTCCGCCCCGCGCTCGACCAGCACCCTCGATGCCGCGCCCACGGCTCCGACCGCCTTCAGCGCGGCCAGCGATGCCCGCAACGGATTGCGTCGATCGAGACCGCGGACGTCGAGGAAGTCGATCGGGTAGCCGCGCTCGGGGACGAGGCTGGCCTCAGCCCGGTCCCGGGTGCCGACGAAGGACACCCGCGCGCCGATCTCGCTCAGCGCGTCGGCGACCGCGAGTGCGGGTACGACGTGGCCGGCGGTGCCCCCGGCCGCGATCACGACTGCCGGAGTCGATGCCGTCACGAGGTTCAGGCTAGACCGATCTGCGCCGAGGCCGGCGGTGACGTGGTCGCTGACCGCCGCCTTCGACCAGCTTGAGCGGTCGCTTGCCCCGAGCCGCCGACCCGGGCCTCGCCCTGGATCTCGATCGCGACCGGCTCGAAGCCACCGGTCGATCACGGCGCTCGGTCGCGGTTCCGCCGGCGGCGATGTTCAGGAGGATCCCGACCGCGGCCAGGGTGACGATCAGGCTGCTATTGCCATATGAGACGAAGGGGAGGGTGACGCCGGTGAGCGGCGCCATCCCCATCACCGCGAACAGGTTGATCGTCGCCTGGGTCAAGATCATCGAGGTCAGCCCCGCCGCCAGCAGGCGTCCGTAGCGATCGGGGGCGCGCTGAGCCGTGCGGAAGCCCGCGTAGCCCAGAAGCAAGTACAGGGTGATCATCCCTCCCAGCCCGATCAGACCGATCTCCTCGCCGATCACCGCCGCGATCATGTCGGTGTGGGCTTCGGGGAGGTAAAACGCCTTCTGCACGCTCTCGCCAAGCCCGACGCCGAAGATCCCACCGGAGCCAAGTGCCACCGCCGCCTGCGAGCCCTGGTAGCCGGCGCCGGAGGCATCGGCACCGGGGCTGAGAAAGCTGAAGACGCGCTCCTGCCGGTAGGGCTCGATCACGATCGCGATCAGGGCGAAGAGGGCGAGCACGCCGGCGATCAGCGCCAGGTGCCGGAGCTTGGTGCCGGCGGCGATCAGCAGAGCGGCGACCGAGAAGGCGGCGATCATCGCGGTGCCGAGGTCGGGCTGGACCACGATCAGCAGGCAGGCCGCGGCGACCACGATCAGATAGGGCCTCATCGAGTAGAGGTCCTTGGTCATGCCGGGGCGCCGGGCGAGCAGATCCGCGCCGTAGAGGACCAAGGCGATCTTTGCCAGCTCGGAGGCCTGGATCTGGATCGGTCCGGCGGCGATCCAGCGCTGGGCCCCGTTGGCCGAGGATCCGACCCCGGGGACCAGAGTCAGAAGCAGCAGGCCGAAGCAGACCGCGAGGAAGGCGGGCGTCAGGCGGCGTACGCTCTCAAGCCCGTGCGCCGACAGCAGCCGGAGGGCGATCAGGCCGATTGCCCCGAACATCAACGTCCGCTTGAGGTAGAAGAACCCGTCGCCGGTCTCGCCGAGCAGTGAGGTGGTCGAGCTGGCGCTGAAGACCATCACCACGCCAAAGGCAACCAGGCACATCGTCGCGGTCAGCGCCAGGGAGTGCTCGACCGGTTGACCGCCGGGCTTCCGGCGCCCGCCCCGAAGCCTGACCCCCTCGCGGACCGATGCCACCGGCGACCTCATCGCAGCTCCTCGACCAGCTCCCGGAAGCGTTCGCCCCGATGCTCGTAGTCGCGGAAGGCGTCGAAGCTCGCGCAGGCGGGAGCGAGCAGGACCGTCTCGCCGGGCTCGGCCTCGGCTGCGGCCTTTGCGACCGCGCGTTCGAGCGAGCCGCATTCGTGCAGCGCCGTCGCTCCCGCGAGGTCCACGCGCAGGGCCGAGGCCGCCTCCCCGATCAGGTAGGCGGCCGCGACCCGCTCGGCCGCGACCCCGCGTAGCTCGCCGAAGCCGCCGCCCTTGAGGCTGCCACCACAGATCAGCCGGACCCCACCCTCGAAGGAGCGGATGGCGGCCTCGGCGGCGGCCACGTTGGTCGCCTTGGAGTCGTTGACGAAGCTCACGCCCTCGCGCGTGACGACGAGTTCGAGTCGGTGCGGCACGCCGCCGAAATCGCGCAGGCCCGGGGCGATCCGGCTCGGATCGAGGCCCAGCGCGATCGCCGCCGATACGACCGCCATCGCGTTGCGGAGGTTGTGCCCGCCGGCGAGGGCCAGCTCGGCGATCCCGATCACCCTCCCCGTGCGCGAGTGGATCGCACCGCCGGCCGCCCAGACCGCACAACCATCCCCCTCTTCCGAGCAGGCGGAGGTCCCGTAGGGCATCGCCTCCCCCGAGCCGGGAACATCGAAGCCCAGCCGTCTCCGCTCGTCGAGATCGAAGCCGGCGACATCGTCAGCGCCTTGGTTGGCGAAGACCCGGAGCTTGGCGTCGAGGTAGCCCTCGAGCGTCCGGTGGCGGTCCAGGTGGTCGGGAGTGAGGTTGAGGAGCACCCCCACCTCGGGCCGGAACAGATGCGTGTCCTCGAGCTGGAAGGAGGAGCAC
>JBPCOO010000173.1:0-3794 GCA_051000155.1 Solirubrobacterales bacterium
CGAGCTGGCCGACGGCGAGGCCGCCGAGCGCGCCGCGGCCCGAGACCCCGAGGGCTACCTGCGGCGCCGCGAGTTTCTAACCAGGACCGCCGCGCTCGCCGGAGGGGTTGGGCTGGCGAGCCTGCTACCCGCCCACGAGCTGGTCACCGCGGCAGCCCGCACCCAGCTCGCCGCCGGTCCCTACCCGAGCCCGCGGGAGATGCCGATCGACACCTTCGTCGTCTTGATGATGGAGAACCGCTCCTTCGACCACTACTTCGGCTGGCGCGACGACGCCGACGGCAGGAACACCGGCCTCTCCTTCCCCGATCCCGAGGGCAACCCGGTCTCCACCTATCACCTCGCGCCCGACTTCCAGGGCTGCGCCCATCCCGATCCCGCCCACGGCTGGGACTCGGGACGGCACCAGTTCGGCGACGGCCGCCTCGACGGCTTCGTCCAGGGCAACGAGGAGGGGACCGGCTCCGATGAGTTCGCCGCGGGCTACTACCTCAAGGACGACGTGCCCTTCATCCCCCACGTCGCCGATGCCTACCAGCTCTACGACCGCTGGTTCTGCTCGATCATGGCCTCCACCTACCCCAACCGCCACTTCCAGCTCGGCGCCCAGAACGGTGGCCAGAAGGGCAACAACTTCCCGTTCGAGACCGAGCAGACCGCGGGGTTCGAGTGGGAGACGATCTTCGACCGAGCGATGGCCAGCGGGATCGAGGTCGGCTACTATGTCTCCGACCTGCCGTTCCCACTCCTCTACGGCCAGCGCTCGAAGGCTTGGATCCACCCGATCGAGCAGTACTACGCCGACGCCGAAGCGGGGAGGCTGCCGCCGATCACCTTCGTCGACCCCCCCTTCCGCGACGGCGGCGGCGGCAACGGAGTCTCCGCCGACGAGCACCCCCACGGCGACGTCCGGCTGGGGCAGGCGTTCATGTCCGACGTCGCCCACGCTTTCATCGACTCGCCGCAGTACGCGCGCGGGGCGATGTTCATCAACTACGACGAGTGGGGAGGCTTCTTCGATCACGTGCCCCCGCCACGGGTGCCCGATGACCGCGCCAACCCCGCCGACCTTTACGACGATTGGGGCTTCTGCGGCTTCCGCGTCCCCGCCGTGGCGATCTCACCGTTCACTCGCGGCGGGCAGGTCAACCACATGAGCCTCACTCACGAGTCGATCCTGAAGCTGATCTCCTACCGCTTCGGGCTCGGCTACCTGACCAAGCGGCACCGCTACGCCGCCGACGTCGGTCGCAGCTTCGACTTCGCCACCCCCGACCTCGAGCCGCCCGACCTGCCCGACCCGGTGGCGATCTCCGGCGCGCCCTGTGCGGTCCAGGACACCGGCGTCCCCTTCCCCGAGGTGATCGTCCCGGTGACGGGCGGCTCCAAGGAGGCGAAGGCCGATCCCTCGCGGGCCCGGCGCCCCGAGCCCCACCACCTCGACGGGGTCGAGACCACCGGCTGGGCGGAGAGGATGGGCTACGAGGTGCAGCCCGCCACCTTCGATCGCATCTTCCGCAATCCTGACAGCGTCAGCAAGGCCCTGCGCGATGCGATGGGCTAGGTTCACCGCCACGCTGTTGCTCGCGGCGCTGGCAGTCCTTGCATGGATCGCGCCGGCGTCGGCCGATCCGCCCCCCCGCGTCTATGCGGTCGTGATCGACGGTCTCGAGGGCGACAAGGTCGATGCGGGCAAGGCGCCCTTCATCTCCTCGCTGCTGGCCGGTCAGGGGGCCAATGCGACCTACTTCTCCGAGTCTCGCTCGGTCTTCCCCGCCGAAACCAACCCCAACCACACCGCCATGATCAGCGGCGCGGACTCCGGCAGCTCGGGGATCGCCGGCAACGCCTTCGGCATCTACGCCCCGCTGGAGAGCGACGAGAGCTGCACCACCACAGGTCCCTTCGACCTCGCATCGCTCCCCACCCTGACCAGCGGCGAGGACCGTAGCTGCTCGCAGGCGGAGCTGGTCTTCCAGTCGATCAAGCGGCAGGGGAATCCGCACGAGCAGGTGAGCGCGGTGATCATGGGCAAGCCGAAGCTCGGCAAGATCTTCTCCACCCAGCGGATCGATCCGCCGAGCTTCGACGCCGACTACCTCTGGGCGCCCTGCGATAGCGGCGATCCCGATGACGACGCCTACTGCGAGCAGGTCCCGATCAACCCGATCACCGGCTACGCGATCGACGATGCCACCGTGATGGACGAGGTGATCGAGACGATCCGGCGGGGGGTGCCGGTCGACGGTGAGATGCGACGACCCGACTTCACCTTCGTCAATCTGCCCCAGGTCGACTCGGCCGGCCATGCGAGCGGCACCGGATTGCTCTATGACACCGCGATCGCGCAGGCCGACGATGAGATCGAGCGGCTGGTCGGCGAGCTGCGCGAGCGGGGCGAGTGGGAGCGGAGCGTGCTCGTGGTGGTCAGCGACCACGGCATGGACGAGACCCCGCAGAAGGTCTCGTTGACCGAGGCGCTGACCGAGGCCGGGATCAGCGAGGATCGGTTCGCGATCCAGCAGAACGGCTCGGTCGACATGGTCTACCTCGCCGACCGCACCGACTCCGAGCGGTTCGAGCTGCTGCGGCGGATGCGGGAGGTGATCATCGGCACCGACGGCGTCGCCGAGGCCCTCTACCGCGAGTCGAACCCGACCGACGGCGGCACCGCCCAC
The DNA here is from genome assembly GCA_051000155.1 of Solirubrobacterales bacterium. GTDB lineage: Bacteria > Actinomycetota > Thermoleophilia > Solirubrobacterales > 70-9 > CAXMST01. The sequence goes on from JBPCOO010000173.1 coordinate 2,679, forward strand.
ACGGTCTCCGGAACCCATCCCGGCTGGGGCTCCGACGGCGAGCGCAACGGCGACATCTTCGTCACCTCGGTCGACGGCGTCGCCTTCACCGATCCGAGCCCGACCAGCAACCCGATTCCCGGCAACCATGGCGCCCCGCAAACGGCGGGCAGCTTCCTCGCCATCTCCGGCGGTGGGCCTTTGGTTCGCCAAGGCGTCGCCGGGTCGACGACACCGACCAACGCCGATCTCGCCTCGACCACGATGGGATTGCTCGGTCTGTTCGAGACGACCGACGACGAGGGCAGCTTCCTCGCCGACGCCTTCCGCGACCGGCGCCTGCGCAAGATCGCGCGCCCGATCCGCCCGCCCTTGAAGATCCGCAAGACCACACTCGGACGGGGCGCCGATGCGGTTGCGCTTCCCAAGCTCAGGCGAAAGAAGCCGAAGCGCGTCTACCGGCTGGAGTGGACGCCGGAGGGCGGCAGCTTCGACCTCGACGTCCGCCGCCGCTTCGGCGCCGTCCGCAAGCGCGGCCGCTGGAAGCCGTTGTTCGGCGCCACCGAGCAGACCTCGCTGCTGGTCCGCGGCAACAAGGGGCAGCGCTACAAGTTCCGGATCCGCGCTCGCTCCGCCGCCGATATTCCCGGGGCCCGTCGCTTCAAGGCGCCGAAGTTCCGCTGAGCCGCCACGACGCCGGCTGCGTTGTGCCCGGATAGCGGGCAGGCCGTAGCCGAGATCCCCCGCTCGACGTAGAGAGCGGCCGGTGTCCCCGACTCAGTCCCAGGCGACCGGCAAGCTCTTCAGCTGGTTGATGAAGGGGGAGACGGCGTAGCGGGGCTCGCCGTCGAGGCGAATCTCGGGGAAGCGGGCGAGCGTCTCCTCCAGCAGGATCCGCAGCTCCAGCCGCGCCAGGGCCGCGCCGAGGCAGAAGTGGCGGCCGCCGGCGCCGAAGGCCTGGTGGTCGGGGTTGCGGTGGACATCGAAGCGGTTGGGCTCCTCGTAGACGTCCTCGTCGCGGTTGGAGGAGACGTACCACATCATCACCTTCTCGCCCTCGCGGATTTCCTGTCCACGGATCTCGGTGTCGCGGGTGGCGGTGCGGCGGAAGTGGGCGAAGGCGGGGAACATCCGCAG
>JBPCOO010000232.1:0-4385 GCA_051000155.1 Solirubrobacterales bacterium
CTCAGGACGACCGGCGGTTGGTGCAGCCCCATCTGACCCCACCTCCCAACGGGCGCCTTTGATCTGCCAGGGGACGATGTGCTCCAGGCGGCAGAAGGCGGCGCGCGTGTGGGAGCCGGGACCGAGCAGGCGAAAGCCCTCCCCCTCGGCGATCGCCTCCCCGCACCAGGTGCACCTCTCGACTGGTTCGCTCACCGCCGTCACGATCTCAGATCCCGGGCTGAATAGATTGGCGGGGTGAAAGCGCGCCATCCCAGCCTGGCCGAGCTCCAGCTCGCCGTCGATCCCGACGCCTGGTCGGCGGCCGGATTCACGGTCGCCGCCGGCAGGTCGTCGGTGGGTGGGATCCGCCTGAGGTTTGTCGCCGGCGCTGGGTCCGCGACCGAAGATGGCGGCCCGGGGACCCCGCCTTCGGGTGGGCTCGTCGGCTGGACCATCTCGGGCCTGGATGCGGGCGCGGCTCCGGACGGCCTACCAACCCGGCATGATCAGCTTCCTCTCCGCGAGCCGGGGGCCGCGCCCGCTCACCCCAACGGTGTCTCTGGTATCGACCATCTGGTCGTATTCAGCTCCGATCTGGATCGCACGATTGCGGCGTTCGAGTCGGTCGGGCTCCGCTGTCGCCGCGTCCGTGAGGCCGAGGCACCCGATGGCTCGCCCATGCGTCAGGCGTTCTTCCGCCTCGGGACCGTGATCGTCGAGATCGTCGGTGTGCCCCCGCACCACGCCGGTGCCTCGGGTTCACGACTGTGGGGCATCACCTTCATCTGTAGCCATCTCGACGATGCGGTGGCGGAGCTCGGGGAGGGCGAGCTGGTCGGTCGCCTCCGGGACGCGGTCCAGCCGGGGAGGCGGATCGTCACCTTCCACCGCCGAGCAGGGCTCGGCCTGCCGGTCGCCCTCATCAGCCCCGAACCGGTCCGTTGAGACCCCCGGGTGGCGGGCTCTCGACCGGCGCCTCCGCCGGTTACGGGCCTCGGCGACCATAGACGCCGAACAGCACAACCGCGAGCGAGGTCGCGAGGTTGAGGCTGGAGACTCCTGGTCGCATCGGAATCCGCAGCCGGAGCGACGCGCGGTCCACCAGCTCGTCGCTGAGCCCGCTGCGCTCGCCGCCGAAGGCAAGCAGCGCATCGGGGGGAAGCTCGGCGCTCCAGAGGTCGTTCCCGGTGGGGTCAATCGCGATCAAGGTCCGGTTGGACTCAGGCGGGATCGGCTCCCGCAGAACCGGCAATGCGAACTGGAGGCCGGCACCGCCGCGGAGCGCATCCCGGCCCCAAGGGTCGGCGTCGCCGGTGGAGATCAACGCCGCGGCTGCCGCCGCCGCGGCGACCCTGACGCAGGCCCCGAGGTTGCCGAGATGGCGCGGCTGCTCCAGCAGCACCGCCGGCCCGGGGCGGCGAAGAGCGGTGGCGAGGTCGTATTCGGGTCGGCGCGCGATCGCGACCATCCCGGTGGGGTGAGGGCGGGGCGAGATCCGCGAGAGCTCGTCACTGGAGATCCTTCCCAGCTCACGCGCGAGCGCCGGCATAAGGTCGGGGCTGAGCTGATCTGCGAGTACCCCGGCCGCATCCGGATCGAGGGCTCGGAGCTCCGTCAACTCGGCGTCGAAGCGCAGTGCGTGCTTGATCGCGTGAAAGCCCTCGAGCACGACCAGCTCGGGGTCGGCCCGGGCGTCCATGTATCTGGCGGCGAGATCTTCCATCCAAGCTTGCCCAGGTTGACGGGTGGAGCGGAGGGGCGCCCGCCGGGGGTCGCTGCTCCTACCCCGGTCGGGACCCTACGCGAGGGGGCGAGCGCCTGCCGCGGCCCCGCCAGGGAGGAGAGAGAGCGGAGCCGCGGCGGCAATGGCGCCGCCCGTGCCCTCGATCGACCCCCGGCGATCGGGACCTGGAGCGGGGCATCTCAGGCGGGCCGGAGTTCCGCGGCATGAAGCTTCCGGCACCCAATCGGGCGCCTCCGCAGACGGCGGTCGGCTGCCGGGAGTACCGGTCGCGCTGGTCGCGCTCAGCCGCCGCGACGAGCGCGAGCGGCGTCGTCCAGCTCCCGCAGGACCTCGACCGTCGCCCCCCAGCCCATGCACTCGTCGGTGACCGACTGGCCGTAGGTCATCTCGCCGCCGATCTTCTGGTTGCCGGGTTCGATGAACGACTCCAGCATCACGCCCACGATCGCCCGCTCCCCTTCGCGTAGTTGGGCGCCGATCTCGGTGGCAACGCCCGGCTGGCGGGTGTGGTCCTTGCCGCTGTTGTCGTGGGAGGCGTCGACGATCACCCGCTCGGGGAGGCCGGCTCCCCGCAAGGCCTCGACGATCTCGGTGATCGAGTCGGGACCGTGGTTGGGCTCGCCCTTGCCGCCCCGGAGGATGATGTGGCAGTCGGAGTTGCCGGTGGTGCGGAGGATCGCCGAGGTGCCGGAGAGGTCTACCCCGGCGAAGGCGTGCTCGGCGGCCGCGGCGCGCACGGCGTCGACGGCGACGCCGAGGTTGCCGTCGGTGCGGTTTTTGAAGCCGACCGGCATCGACAGCCCCGAGGCGAGCTGGCGGTGGGTCTGGCTCTCGGTGGTGCGGGCGCCGATCGCCCCCCAGGCGACGGTGTCGGCGATGTATTGGGGCGTGATCGGATCGAGGAACTCGCAGCCCACCGGCAGCCCCAGCTCGAGGATGTCCAAGAGCAGGTCGCGCGCCATCCGCAGGCCGGTGTTGACGTCGGCGCTCTCGTCGAGGTGGGGGTCGTTGATCAGGCCCTTCCAGCCGGTGGTCGTCCGCGGCTTCTCGAAGTACACCCGCATCGCAACCAGAAGGTCGGGCAGCTCTTCGGCGAGCTGCGCCAGGCGCTTGGCGTAGTCGAGCGCGGCCGCGGGGTCGTGGACGCTGCAGGGGCCGACCACCACCAGCAGGCGCTCGTCGTCTCGATCGAGGATCCGCTTGATCTGCTCGCGGGCGGTGATCACGTCGGCTTCGCGCTCGGCGGGCAGCGGATGCTCGCGTAGGAGCAGGGCGGGGCTCGCCAACGGCACGAGCTGGTCAATGCGCTGGTCGCGGATCGCCTGGGAGTCGGCTTCGGTGGGACTCATCGACTCGAAGGTTGCCATCTAGCGCTCCTCGGGCGCAACTACGGGCTCCAACCGTGGGCGCTTGGGTTCGAGGCCGTCCCCGGAGGAGACCCCCCGCAGGCGCCTGCCGACCCACGGCCCGAGGTGGGAGCCGGCCCAGCGCGCGTCCTCGGTGAGGCGCCGCCGGACACCGCGCTCGAGCAGCTCCGGCAAGCTCTCCGCCCAGGACTCGTCAAGCGGCTCCAGGCCGAGCGCGTCGGCGGCGATGTCGGCGATCCGCTCGTGGCCGAGTGGCCCGGCGTGGAGGCGATCGACCGACCACAGCTTCGGATGGGCGACGTCATTGGCCTCGAGGTCGGCCAAGAGGCCGTCATTGCGTGAGGCCACCGCGCGGACCCGCTGGTTGAACTGGGCGATCCTGGCGCCGATCGGCCCGCCGGCGAGCGAGATCGTCTGCGAGAGGTCGGGGTAGGTGAACATCAACACCCGGGCGCCCCCCACGCGCAGGGCGGCCACCATCTCCTCGAGCTGGGATTCGATCCAGTCGAGATCGACTCGGGGGCGGAGGATGTCGTTGATGCCGCCGAGCACGCTGGCGAGGTCGGGTTCCAGCTCGAGCGCGGGGGCGAGCTGCTCGGAGCGGATCTGCGGCAGCTTGCGGCCGCGGATGGCCAGGTTGGCGTAGCGGATTTGGGGGTTCACCCGGGCGAGCCGCTCGGCGATCCGGTCCGCCCAGCCGCGGAAGGCGCCACCCGGGCCGGGGTCGTTGAGACCCTCGGTGGTGGAGTCGCCGAGGGCGACGTAGCGGTCGAAGTGGGGAGGGTCCGGGGGGCTGCTCACGGTTCTGGAAGGACAACGGATCGACGAGGAGATGGGATCATCGCCGAATGCGAATCCAGTTCGTTACCCAGATATGGCCCAGCGAGCGCAACCCCGACCTCGGCGTGTGGTTGGTGCCGATCGTCGATCACCTCCGCCGTCGTGGCAACGAGGTCGAGGTGACCGCCATCAGCCGTCGCGGGGGGCTCCCGACCAAGTACGCGGCGCTCGGGGCGAGGGCCGTGCGCGAGGCCCGCCGCTTCGCTCCCGAGGTGGTCTTCGCGCACTTCCTCTTTCCCTCCGGCGCGGCGGGAGCGATGGCAGCCCGGGCCGCGGGGGCGCCGCTGGTGGTGATGGCGCACGGCCAGGACGTGCGCAATGCCGAGACCCTGGCGCCGGTGCGGACAGCAACCCGGGCGGTGATCTCCGCCTCCGCAGCGGTGATCTGCAACTCGCGCTGGCTCGCGGAGCGGTTGGAGAAGGCCGTGCCGGAGGTCGGGGGAAAGGTGGAG
>JBPCOO010000245.1:0-3948 GCA_051000155.1 Solirubrobacterales bacterium
GGCGTAGGGGGCGAAGTAGGACTCGACCTCGTCAACGGTCGAGCGACGTCCGAGCCCCGCCAGGTGGCCCACCAGCTTGACGTAGGCGAGATCGCCGCTCGGTAGCGCGTCGTGGTCCCCGCGACCCCTGACCCCCAGTACCTGGACCGTCCACGGTCCGATCTCCGAAATGGCGAGCAGCCGTCGGTCGTCGGCGGGGTCGGAGGGGTCGCAGCGCCCGGCGGCGATCTCCCTCGCCGCACCGATCAGGGCGAGTGAGCGCTTCGGAGCCAAGCCGCAGGCCGTGATCTCAGCGGGGGACAGCTCGGCAATCGTGGCGGCGGCGGGGACGGTGCGGAGTGGACGACGCTCCCCGGGAACCTCGATCGCCTCACCCCAGCGCTCGATCATCCGCTGCTGGATCCTGGCCGCCTCCGACGCCTCGATTAGCTGCTCGGTGACCGCCCACGCAAACGCTTCCCAGGGGTCGGGGCAGCGACCGATGCGAAGCCAGGGCCGTCGGCGGATCGCTCCGCCCAGCAGCGGGTCACGCTTGAACCGGGCATAGAAGGCACTGAGATCGTCGTCGAGGGCGAGCGCGTGACGGGCCAGTTCGACCGCGCGCTCGAGCTCTGACGGGCTCGCGGGGAGGCGCGCCTCGGTTCGATGCAGCCAGCGATCGGGCACCCCCATGGCCGCTATCGAGGCGCTGCCGTCCGGCTGCATCCATGCCCTCACCAGTACGTGGTTTCCCTCTACCACCAGCAAGCGCTCCCAGACCCCGTCGCGAGTGCGCGAGACTCCGTCGGCACCCCGACCGGCGGGCAACCGGTAGGGCCAGCTCGGACGGGCCGAAACCTCGACCACCTCGGGGGCGCACCTCGAAGCCGGCGACCGTCGCGCAACCCGGCCGCATGTCGCGGCCATCAGCGACCGAGCAGATGAACGTCGATCAGGAAGGAGCGGCTGGCGAGGATGCCGTCGTCGTCCTTGTCCTTGCGGGCGAGCCTGGAGCGGTTCGAGGGCTTCTCGGCCGCCCGCTCACGCAGCGCGTTGACGGCGGCCACTGCGGCGGCACCGGCGGCCAGCCCCCCGGCAGCGGCGATCATCGCCGTCCGGACCTCGCCCCGCCAGGCGTCGAGCTCGCGCGAGGGCGTCCGCTCGGGAATCGAGCGAACGGGGCCCTGAAGGCCGGCGCCCTCGCCCTCGAGGTCATCGACGACCTCCGCCTCGAACACTTCCTCTGCCTCTTCAGCCATGCCCGGTGAGTCTACGCCGAACGGCAGACGCGGTGGCGTCTTGGAACAATCGTAGCGGTGGAAGCCAAGACCAGCCCCAAGATAGAGACCGACGTCTTCGAGAAGGCGCGAACCCACGACCGGCGGGAGCAGCTCGAGATGGCCGAGGCCGCGGACATGCTGCCCTACTTCCGCCTGCTCACCTCCCAGGCCGGGCCGGTGGTCGAGATGGAGGGCCGCGAGACGCTGATGTTGGGCTCCAACAACTATCTCGGGCTGACCGGCGACGAACGGGTCAAGCGTGCGGCGGCGGACGCCCTCGACACTTACGGGACGGCGCTGACGGGCTCACGCCTGCTCAACGGAACCATCCCCCTCCACGTCGAGCTGGAGGAGGAGTTGGCGGAGTGGATGGGGACCGAGGCAGCGCTGGTTTTCACCACCGGGTATCAGGCCAACGTCGGCTGCATCGGAACGATCTGCCAGCCCGGCGACACCGTCATCTGCGACTCCGGCGACCATGCCTCGATCCTCGACGGCTGTCGCCTATCCGGCGCCAAGCTCCGGCCGTTTCGCCACAACCGGATCGACAAGCTGGAGAAGATGCTGGACCGCGCCGCCGGTGACGGTGGCGGCGTGCTGGTGGTGGTCGACGGGGTCTTCTCGATGGAGGGCGACATCTGCGACCTCCCCCCGATCGTCGAGCTCTGCCGTCGCTACGGGGCGCGCTTGATGGTCGACGAGGCCCACGGCGTCGGCGCCATCGGCGACCGCGGGGCCGGAGCGGCGGAGCTGTTCGGCCTCGAGGCCGAGGTCGATCTGCGGATGGGCACCTTCTCCAAGAGCTTTGCCTCCTGCGGCGGCTTCATCGCCGGGCCGGCCGAGGTGATCGACTACCTGCGGATCGCCGCGCGCGCGTTTCTGTTCAGCGCCGCGGGGGTCCCGGCGGCCGTGGGCGCCGCCTTGGAGGCCCTGAGGATCATCCGCTCCGAAGGCCCGGCCTTGATCGAGCGGCTCGGCGAGAACGCAGCGTACCTCCACCGCGGGCTTTCCGAGCTCGGGTTGCGGGTGGTCGAGCCGACCTCGCTGCCGGACGGGACTCGCGCACTGACGCCGATCGTGCCGGTCATCGTCGGCGAGGACATGGCCGCGGTCACACTCTGGAAGGCGCTCTATGAGGCCGGTCTCTACACCAACGTCGCCCTGCACCCGGCGGTCCCTCCGGCGGGCGCCCTGCTGCGCACCAGCCTGATGGCAACCCACGAACGCGAGCATCTCGATCGCGCGCTGCAGACGTTCGAGCAGGTGATCGCCGATTTTCCCGAGCTGCGGATTCCCGCCGAGTAGGCCGGTGAACCGCCAGGCCCGTTCGCAGATTCTCCTTTCGAAGGAATTCGGTGCCGAACGGGACCGGCTCGAGCCCAATCCAGCGACAAAAAGCTAGCTATTAGCGAACCCCGCGGCCGAAAGTTTCCCTTTGCCCTCAAACTGTCGGTTCCATCTCGGTATGTTGATCGAAGCACCGAGCAACCGGGCAGGTAGCCTGGGGGGCGCCCGAAGCGGGCCCACTCCGTCGCTTTCGGCATGGAGATGTCGAGGGCGATTGGTGCACGACAACCGAATCAGATCGACACTCACAGGAGGAGGAGTGAGCAATGGAAGCTGCATCGACGGCCGCACCCACCGCTGTCCCACAACACATCCGAGCATTGGAGCACGCCAATCGGGTGAGGCTGGCCAGGGCCGAGCTGAAGCGCTCGATCGGTAGGGGTGATACCTCCGCGGCCGACATCGTTCGGCTCTGCCCCTGGGAGGCACAGACGATGTCCGTATCCGAGCTGCTGCGTAGCCAGCGTCGCTGGGGCCGCGCCCGCACCCGCAAGTTCCTCAGCCCGCTGGCGCTGAACGAGAATCGGCGACTCGACCGGCTGACCTCGCGCCAGCGCGAGTTACTGGCGGTCGCCCTCGATGCCAAGCGGCAGCAGCAGGCCGGCTAGAGCCGACCGAAGCCGCCGGGGCTAGCCGCGACCGGCTAGCCCCGACCGAAGCCGCCGAACTTGAACGGCAGCCCGCCGGAGCGGGCGCGGAAGATGCGGGTCAGCACCCACGCCGAGAGCCCGAAGACGACCGCTGCGATCGCCACCCGGGCGATCGAGGGCAGCCCATCGGGGCCGAGGTAGAACAGGAGGCCCAGGACCACCGCCGCCGGGAACCCGGCGAGGATCGCGGTGTGGGAGCGGTAGCCGGCAAAGTGCTCGCGGATCGAAAGCTCCAAGCCGCCGATCGAGGCCAGAACCAAGCCGGTGATGAGGAAGTTCTGGCCGCGCGCGGTCGGCCCCAGCGCGAACCCGGCGATGACCATGACGATGCCGACCAGCACGGTCAACTCGATCAGCGGGAAAGATCCCCACGGCGCCGGCGGTCGCTCGTCGGCGGCCGCGCTGCGCTTGCGCTCTGCCACGCGCGAGCGCTTCGGCGGGGAGGGCTGGGTTGACCTCGGCGCATCGTCGTCGGCGGCCGGGGAGCCGTCGGTCCGGGCGCGAGCGCGACGCTTCTTACGCTGCTTTGCGGACTTCGAAGCCACTGACCCTCCGGACCCTACCTGCGTGGTCGATCGTCAGAGCGAGAGGAATGCGAGGTCTTGGTGCGGGTCGCGGCCGGAGCCGCGACCCCCGGCTCAGGGGCAACCGGAGGAGAGCTTTACCCTCCCCCCACCGGCGAACACCCCGAG
>JBPCOO010000290.1:0-2913 GCA_051000155.1 Solirubrobacterales bacterium
TTCCACCTCCGAGAGCCCTCTGCGAGCTGAGTACCCCGGCCACGTCTGGGCGCTCGACTTCCAGCACGACGCCACCGACCAGGGAGTTGAGCTGCGCTTTCTCAACATCATCGACGAGTTCACCCGCGAGTCCCTGGCGATCGAGGTCGGCCGCTCGTTTACCGCCGACGCCACCGTCGAGGTTTTGGCCGGACTGATCGTCCGGCTCGGCGCGCCGGCCAACATCCGTTGCGACAACGGCCCCGAGCTCACCGCCCAGGCTCTGCAGAGCTGGTGCGAGGACTCGGGCGTCGCGACCGCCTACATCGACCCCGGAGCCCCCTGGCAGAACGGCTGGGTCGAGTCGTTCAACGCCCGATTCCGGGATGAAGTCCTCGACTGCGAGATCTTCTGCAGCGTGCTGGAGGCCACGGTGATTGCAGAGGACTGGCGGCGCAGCTACAACCGGCTGCATCCACATTCGGCGCTGCAGATGATGGCGCCGGAGATCTTCGCTGAGGCCTGGCGGGCGAGCCACGAGGGGGAGTTGGTCAGCTGAGATTTCGCAAACCGCCTACCGGCTACGCTCGCCCTCCGGGCTCCCTACGCCGGCAGGCGGTACGGATGAAAGTCAAGTCGACTTGACCGCCTGCACCTCCTCTTGCAACACTCAGCCTGGGCGTCGGTAGACGACGAGCTAAAGAGCGGAGCCCGGGGCCTGGGCCCGCCGCGCTGCTTGTCCCCTGATGGGTGACTTCAAGATGCGCGCCCCGATGTCGCGCCGACGCCCGTTTTCTTCGTCTGCCTGGGTGGCCGCGCCGCCTTCCAGTCCGCGGTCAGCCGCCGGTAGCCGGCCTCGGCCCGCTCGGCGAGCTGCTTCTCCGCCGCGCGCTCCTCGGCGCTGGAGCTGACCCGCTGCCCGCCGTGGCGCTTGGCCAGCGGTGGCGAGCCGGCCAGCCGTTCGGCTGCCCGCACCTTCGCTCGCACCAGCGAGGGCCGCCCGAAGGCGTAGTCCTCGCCCTTGCTGAGCAGATGCCAGGCCAGCGTCGCGATCTTGCGGGCGACCGCGACCGCTGCGACCTGCCCGCCGGAGCGAGCGCGGATCCGCTCGCCGAAGGCACGCAGGGGGCCGGGTGAGCGGATCGCGCTCCAGCCGGCCTCGACCAGCACCGAGCGGGCCTGGCTGTTGCCGCGCTTGGAGATCCGCCCGTGGCGGGCGGGCTCATCGCCCGATTGGCGGACCGTCGGATCCAAACCGAGGTAGCCGACCAGCTTGCGCGCGCTCTCGAAGCGCTCGATCTCACCGATCGCCGCCATCAGCGTCACCGCGGTTCCGACCCCGACTCCGGGGATTGTCATCAGCCGCTGGGCCTCGGGGGAGCCGATCGCCCACTCGGCGAGCTTGCGGTCCAGGGCCTCGATCTCCTCGTCGAGGAAGCCGATCTGGCGCAGGCAGCCAGCCACCGTCTCGGCCTCCTCGTCCGGCATCTGCAGGGTCTCCAGCCACTTGCGACCCTTGACCCCGAATAGATCGGAGACCTCGGGCTTGCCGAGCAGGCAGCGCGAGAGTGCCGCATGGACCTCGTTCTTTGCCCGGATCCGCTGGCGGACCAGCGCGGCCCGACGCGCGACCCGGCGCCGCAGGGCGCCGATCTCGGCCGAGGGAACCCAGACGGGGGCCAGCATGTCGGCGTCCAGTAGCCGCGCCAGGGTGCGGGCGTCGAACTGATCGGACTTGACCCGGGCATGGGAGATCGCCCGCACCTCCGCAGCGTTGGCGACCACCACCTCGGCGACGTGGGGGCCGAGGATCCTGGCGATCTCGAAGGCCGGGCCGGTCGCCTCCATCGTCACCCGTTCTGCGGGGTCGAGGCTCTGCGCGAAGAGCTCGAGCTCTTCGCGCGAGGTCTTGACTCTGCCCGCTGATCTGACTTCACCTCCTTCGCAGATAGCCACCTCGCAGAAGCTCTGGTGGACGTCGAGGCCGATCGATCTCATCTTCTCCTCCTCCTGTTGGGGTTCAACGGTGGAGCAGCTACGGGGCAGCGACAACTACGGATTCGCGCTCGCGGCGCAACCGGGCGGGTCGCAGGGGCGGCCAGATAGGGTCGCGGGCTCTCGGCCCATACCGTCATCTCGGCCTGCCCTTTCATCTGCTCCGGGAAAGCCCCCGTCCCGGTCAGCCGAAGCTACGTTCCGGGGCGGACGACGCTCCCGGGAGTAGTTTCATGCCGGTAGGGTGCGCGGTGATAACCATCCACGGCTCTCACCTGAGGTGGACCAGGGAATGGGGTCCGGTCAAGCTCCCGAGCCCGGAGGAGGGTCTCGCCTTTCTATTCCCCAAGCTGATCGATCTTGGCGTCGATCTCTGCGGATGACGGTTCGGTGTTGGCTCTGTCAGGCATGCACTCATCCTTTTCAGACTGATGCGTGTGATGCACTATTCTTGCATCATGCGCACGACGGTCTCGATTGACGACAACCTGTTGACACTGGCCAGGCGGCGGGCGCAGCAGCGGCACCAGACCCTGGGGGAAGTGGTCGAGGATGCGCTACGCCGAGAGCTGACGTCGGAGGGGGAGAGGCCCCCAGTCGAGATCCCGGTAGTGACGATCGGCGGGGGGGTCAGGCCGGGCGTCGACGTGAGCTCGAATCGAGCGCTACGGGAGACGCTCGATGAGGGCCGCGAGCTCAGCGATCTGCGGTGAAGCTGCTCGATGTCAACGTCGTGCTGGCCGGGCATCGTGACGACCACCCACAGTTTCAGCGCGCGCGTCCATGGCTCGAGCGTTTGGCGGCCGGGACCGAGCAGTTTTCGATTCCGGATCTGGTCGCGGGCTCGTTTCTGCGCGTAGCGACCAATCGCAGGATCTTCCTCGAGCCGACACCGCTGCCCGAGCCTTTTGCCTACCTGACGGCCCTGCGGGCGCAGCC
>JBPCOO010000041.1:0-5458 GCA_051000155.1 Solirubrobacterales bacterium
AGCTGCTGTAGCTGGGCGTCGTCAAGGCCTTTGAGATCGGCCGGGGAGTCGACGCCGTCTAGGAGAGAGGGCTTTGCGCCGGAATCGGGCATGGCAGCGCATTGTCTCAGCTTCGGCGAGCCGGACGGAGATGGGCCGGGTGCGGACTCCGTCCCCTCCACGGATGAACGCGCCGCGGCCAGCGGCGCCGTGGACCGCTCAGGCCTCTCGAGTAAAGACGAACTCGGCGATCCGGCGAAGATCGTCGGCCTGCCCGTCGGTTTCCCCGAGCGCGGTGAGCGCCTGCGCGTACGAATCGGCCGCGAGCTTGCGCGACTGGTCCAGCCCAAGCAGGCTGACGTAGGTGAGCTTGCCGTGACGCTCGTCGGAGCCGCTCGGCTTTCCCAGCTCGGCGTCGGAGCCGGTGACGTCGAGGATGTCGTCGACGATCTGAAAGAGGACGCCGAGCTCATCGGCGAAGCGGCGATAGGGCGCGGCCCGCTGCTCGCTGGCGCCGGCGAGCACCAGCGCCGCGCGGACGCTGGCGCCGATCAGCTTTCCCGTCTTGAGCGAATGCAGGGTCCGTAGGGTCTCGGCGTCGCCGCCGCCGACCGCGACGTCGATGTACTGACCGCCGACCATTCCCTCAACTCCCGTGGCCGCCGCCACCTCGCAGACCGCCTCGAGCACGCGCTGGTTCTCGCCCTCCTGCTCGGCGGCGATCAGCTTGATCGCCTCGGCGAAGAGCGCATCACCGGCGAGGATGGCGACGTCCTCGCCGAAGGCCTTGTGCGCGGTCGGCTTGCCCCGGCGGAGGTCATCGTCGTCCATCGCCGGGAGGTCGTCGTGGATGAGCGAGTAGGTGTGGATCAGCTCCAGCGCGCAGGCAGTTGGCAGAAGCCGGGCTGGGTCGAGGCCGAGCGAGCGGGCGGTGGCGAGGCAAAGCACCGGCCGGATCCGCTTTCCCCCCGCGAGCAGCGAGTAGCGCATCGCCTCCTGTAGGCCGGAGGCGACCACGCGATCGCTGAATCGCAGCTCCGCCAGACGCGCGTCGACCATCTCGCGCAGGTCGTCGGGATAGCCGGCCATGCGGTGCGGGGTCTCGCTATCCGCGCTCTTGGGAGAAGGCCGCGCGGGCGGCCTCAGCGGCAAGCGAGCCGACCTCGCTCGCCAGCTCCGCCGCCTCCTGGGCGAGCGCAACGGCGGTCGCGTCGTCGGTCTCGGGCGAGCGCAGCTGCTCGGCGATCCGGTCGAGGCGCTCCGCGGCCTCGCTGATCCGCTCGCGAGGACCGGGGGTGCTCAAGCCTCGACCTCGCTCGGGGTCGAGGCCGCCGACCGCGCACCGGTTGGGTGAGCCGGCGTCCCGGCTTTGGGCTGTTCACCGCCGGCGGGCTCCGGCCCCGCGGCGCCAGCCTCGCCCGCGATCGCCGCCAGGACGCCGTTAACGAACTTCGGCGCCCCGGCCCCGCAGTAGGAGGCCGCCAGCTCAACCGCTTCGCTCACCGCAACGTGCTCGGGGACGTCGTCGCGGTGGCGCAGCTCGTAGACCGCGCAGCGCATGATCGCCTTCTCCAGCGGCGCGATCCGATCGATGCTCCACTCGTGAGAGTGGGCGTCGATGATCGAATCGAGCTCGTCCCGATGCGCTCCGACGCCTTCCACCAGGGCCCGCGTGAACGGCTTGGTCCCCTCCAGCAGGCCATCCAGCTGCCGCTGGTTGACCTCGTGCTGGTAGAGGGCGAAGACCGCCTCGCGACGCTGATCGGATCGCTTCACGGAGGGGAGCTTAGACCTATCGCGACCGGTGATCGCGTCGGAAGCTGAGTCCGCCGAGTTAGCTCCTATGCGGCAGGAAGGCCGAGCTGCCGGCGCACCTCGGCGAGGGTCCGCTCAGGGCGCGTGGTGACATCCCAGTAGGTGAAGCGGACCACGCGCCAGCCGGCGGCGATCAGGAGCCGATCTCGCCGGCGGTCCTCCTCGAAGCGGTCCGGCAGCTCGTGGGCCCGACCTCCATCCAACTCGATGACCAGCCGCCGTTCCGGCCAGGCGCAGTCCACCTCGAGGTCCTCTCCCGCCACCTGGATCAGAGTGTTGATCGCAGGAAGCGGGACGCTGCCGTCGGCGATCAGTAGCTCGAGGAAGATGTCCTCGAGCTCGCTCTTGGTGTGGACCGCCGGGACCGTGCCTCGGCGGAAGGCGTCGATGACGATGCGGGTGCCGCGACGACCCTCGTAGCGGGTGCAGAGTCGCGGCAGACCCATCTTGGCGGTCAGTCGCTTGAAGGCGGCTTCCCGACATGCGCGCCCGAACGCCTGCTGGCCCTCGGAGCCGGCAAGATCGAGCAGGGTGCGGGAGATCGAGGTGCTCGGAATCCCCTCGACCACCGCCCGTTCGTCGGCTGGGACCGCCGAGCAGTGGAAGACGATGCCGTCCCGGTTGCGGCGCTTGGTCGCCGTGGTGACGTGGGTGCGCTCGCGGTCGTTGATGGTGCCGTAGAGCGCCGCAGCCGAGCGATGGCTGAGCAGTGCCCCTGGCCCGCCGGCCAGGATGGCGCCCATCCAGCGCCCGAGGCGATCACCACCCGGGTAGCCGACCGCGTAGACGCCACGATGAATCTCATGGAGGTGTCCCGAGGCCAGGCGATTCCTGATCTGATCGGCCGAAAGCCAGCGCGGATAGATCTGCCACCTGGCTACCCTGCCGTGCTGCTTGGCAGCCAGACACGCGAGGACCATGTCCGGATGAGATCTACGTTGACGGTGTCCTACGCCGTCGAAGTTCCTCTCACTTCCCATGCGGTCGATACTGGCCACCAGCTAGTCGCGCGTGGGTAGCGCAATGGGAAGAATCCGCGCGGAAGCGTGTCAAATTCGTGCCAGAGGGGGCCGTGCCTCCGAGCCGGAAACCGGGAGGGGTGCGCTTCTCTCAAGCCGCCCTTTGGCGGCCGGGCCCAGACCTAGGCCAAGCCTCTCGCCTACCTACGCGCGGGAGACGTATTCGCCGCTGCGGGTGTCGACTCGGACCTTCTCGCCCTCTTCGATGAACAGCGGCACCTGGACCTCCACCCCGGTCTCCAGGGTCGCCGGCTTGGTCCCGCCGCCGGAAGCGGTGTCGCCCTTCAGCCCCGGATCGGTCTGGGTGACGGCGAGGTCGACCGCGCTGGCGATCTGCACCCCGGCGGCGCGCTCGTCGACGAACAGGACGTCGACCTCGTCGTTCTCCCGCATGTAGTCGAGCTGCTCGGACGCCGCCGCCTTCGGCACCTCCATCTGCTCGTAGTTGCCCGAGTCCATGAACACCAGCATCTCTCCGGAGTCGTAGAGGTACTGCATCTTCCGCGTCTCGGTGTGGATCGAGCGGAACTTCTCCCCGGCGCGGAAGGTCTTGTCGATCACCGATCCGTCCTCGAAGCGGCGCAGCTTGGTGCGAACGAACGCTCCGCCCTTGCCGGGCTTGACGTGCTGGAACTCCATCACCCGGTAGATGACTTCGTCCACCTCGATATGCATGCCGTTTTTGAGCTGATTGGTCGAAACCTGTGCCACGGCGCGAAAGGCTATCGGTTGGCCGGTGCCTCGGGACGGTCCGCCCCGCCGGAGGACTCGCCGCCCCCGGGCCCCTCGATCGCGCCGTCATCCTTCGCGGGGTCGCCTCCCGCCTCCTCCCCCGGGCCGATCATCCAGTTGGCCGCGCGCGCGAGCGGACCGTGTCCCGCGGCCGTGCCGAACTTGACCGCAAGCGCGAGCAGGACGGTGGTCACTGCGCCGGCGAGAAGCCGAACCCACCAGGGCCCGCCGATGCCGAAGCCGACCGAGATCCCGATGCTCAGCATCACTCCCAGCAGGGTGATGCCCCCGGTGGTCAGGCTGAGCGAGCGCGGCGTCCGGTCATCGACTGCCATCTCTCCGGAGAACTACCCCGACGCGCCGAGTCCAACACGCCCCCGGGGGGACCACCCTCCTTCCTTTGCTGAATCGGCGACCACCGATCCGGCCGCGGCAATAACCTGCGGAGGCGTGGACGGCTACGGATCGGACCTCGCCTACATCCACGATGTCGGCTTCGGGCTGATCGCGCACAACGCGATCCCGGTGGTGCTCGGTGAGCTGGGCGAGCCCGGTGACGCTCCGGTGGTGGAGCTGGGTTGCGGCGGGGGCGTCGTCGCCCGCGCACTCGTGCGAGCCGGACACGAGGTGATCGGCTACGACCTCTCCGCGCCGATGATCGAGATCGCTCGCGAGCGAGTGCCCTCAGCGCGCTTCGAGGTCGCCTCCTTCCTCGAGGTCGAGCTGCCGCGCGCCCGCGCCATTCTCGCGATCGGCGAGGTGCTCGGCTACGCGATCGACCCGTGCAATCTCCACGGGATGCTGGCGGCCACGATCGAACGCTGCGCCGAGGCGCTGGATCCCGGCGGGATTCTCATCTTCGACCTCGCCGGGCCCGGACGTGGCGGACCCGAGGGCACTACCCGCAACTTTGCCGTCGGCTCCGACTGGACGGTGGCGGTCGCCGCGACCGAGAAAGCTGAGCCACCAACCCTCCATCGCGAGATCACCGCGTTCCGTCGGGTCGAGGGTGGGCTCTACAGGCGCAGCTTCGAGACCCACGAGTTGAGCCTGCACGCCCCCGCCGATGTCGTGCCTGTGCTCGAGCGGAACGGGTTCACGGTCGACCGCCTCGACGCCTACGGCAACGAATCGCTGCCGGCGCACACCGTGTTCGTAGCCCGCAAGCGGTAGACCGGACCAGCTCGCGAGCGCGACCTCAGCCGCGGTCGATCCGCTCGCAGCCCGTTGCGCCGACGAGGACGTCGCGGCCGCGGGCCCCGAGAAGCCGATCGTTCCCTTTGCCGCCCTTCAGCTTGTCCCGACCCTCTTTGCCGGCGAGCACATCGTCGCCCGCCGCTCCCTTGACCTCGTCGGCGGCGTCTCCCCCATCGATGGTGTCGCCGCCGCTGCCGCAGACGACGCGATCGGCGCCGGCCGCCGCGGATCTCATCGGCTCCACCGGCGCCCCGTACGAGATCCTCACCGCCGATCATCGCCTGCGAACCTCAGCTGATCTCCACCAGTTCCCGCGGACGCGTGCTGAGATTCTCGGAGCCACCCTCCCCCACCACCAACAGATCCTCGATCCTCACCCCGAACTCTCCGGGGAGATAGACGCCGGGTTCGACCGTGACCACGTCCCCAACCACCAGCGTGTCCTCCGAGCGGGTCGAAAGGCGCGGCGCCTCGTGCACCGCGATCCCGACGCCGTGGCCGAGGCCGTGGCCGAAGCGCTCGCCGTAGCCGGCCTCGGCGATCATCTCCCGGGCGACGGCATCGATCTCGCGCCCGCTCCGCCCGGCGCCCAGCGCCTCACAGCCCGCCTCGAGCGCCCGTCCGACCAGCTCGTGGACCTCGCGCGCTCGCTCGCTCACCGGCCCGGTCGCATACGTCCGCGTCCCATCCGAGCAGTAGCCGTCACAGATCGCGCC
>JBPCOO010000177.1:0-4621 GCA_051000155.1 Solirubrobacterales bacterium
AGCGGGTGCTCTCTCGCTCGCTCTCGCCGGCCCCGCGAACGCGGGGGAGGCGCCGTTCATCGGCTGGTCGGCCCAGCTTCCCGCCCTGGTGAGCGAGTACGACCCGGCCTCGGAGGACGACTGCATATCCGGCAGGACGAAATGCGTCGACAAGGTGATCCGCCAGATGACCAAGCACTTCAACCGGCTCGGCTCCAGCTGCGATCACGACGCGATCTTCCAACTCTCCTACCCGGGGACCACCGAGGAGTACCGGCGGACGATCGATGACCCGAACTTCTTCGAGGACACGGCCTTCGTCAACCACGAGGACGCTGTCTTCGCCCGCTTCTACTTCGAACCCTACGAGGCCTGGCACGAGGGGCGCAGGGGCGAGGTGCCACCCGCCTGGCGGATCGCGCTCTCCGCCGCCGACGATCGCGCCGTCAGCGGCACCGGCAACCTATTCCTGGGGATCAACGCGCACATCCAGCGAGATCTCGCCTTCGTCCTCTACGGCATTGGCCTGGTGGGACCCGACGGCTCAACCCGCAAGGCTGACCACGACAAGGTCAATCAGTTCCTCAACCGGGTCCAGGCTCCCTTGATCGCCGAGCTCGCCGACCGCTTCGACCCCACGATCGACGATTCCAGCCAGCCCGGACCCTACGATGACCTGCTCACCTTCCAGGCCGTCGTCGGCTGGCGCGAGGCCGCCTGGCGCAACGCCGAACGCCTCGCCAACGCCGACTCGAAGTCCGAGCGCGACGCGGTCGCCCAATCGATCGAGGACTACGCTGTCTCCCAGGCGCTGGCGATGCGGCTGGCCACTCGATACGGGCCCCTCGGCGCGGGCAGCGCCCCCCGGGACGCTTATTGCGCCGCCAACAACGGCTTCTGAGCCGTTACCCACAACCGGCCTACTCCGCGCCCGGACCGCTCCGCTCGTAGCGTTCCAGATATACGCTCAACCCGCCGCTGGCGAGCAGGAGGATCGCAACCTGCAGGGCAAAGGAGGCGAAGCCGACGCCGCGGGCGCGATCCGCTCCGATACCGGGGTATCCGTCCTCGGCCCAGCCCAGGTCGAACAGCTCGTTCGCGGCGGCGCCGATCAGCGCGATCGCAGCGACCATCGCGCCCAGTGAGAGAAAGCCTCGAACGAAGCCGACGCTGTAGCCCATCCCGCCGCTCATCGGCTCAGAGCTCGACCAGCTCGGCTACGGCTCGCCCGTCCTCCTCCGCGTGCAGCAGCCCCATCGTGTGCTTCGGCGCCCGGCGCCTGTCGGTCGGGCTGCCCGGGTTGAAAATCTGGAAACCATCTTCGGCCGTCTCGTGGAGTGGCTGGTGAGAGTGACCGAAGACGACGATTGCGCAACCGCTGAACTCTCGCCGCAGGCGGTCCAGACGACCCTGCTTGCGGCCGGCGTCGTGGACCATCCCGATCCGCAATCCCCGCCACTCGGTCTCCAGGCGCTTGGGCAGCTCGCGCCGGATCTCGGGGGAATCGACGTTGCCGTGGATGCCCTTCACCGGCGGACCAATTCCCTCGATCTCCCGCACCACCCCAGGGTGACTCCAGTCCCCGGCGTGGAGGATCAACTCGCTCTCCGCCAGCAGCTCGACGCAGCGTTCGGGGAGGCGCCGGCGGCCCTTTGGCATGTGGGTGTCGGAGATGATCGCGATCGTAGCCTCCGCAACCATACGCCCAGTTCCCCGCCCGGCCACCAGCCCCCTCCTAGTCCGACGCCTCCGGCATCGCTTGCAGCCAGACCTCCGAGCGAGTCGGGAAGGCGGGCGCGGTTTCACATATCTGGCTCAGCCTGAGTCCGGCGACCACGGCCAGGTTGGCCGCGTAGAGGAGGTCGGCGACCTCGGGACCGCAGAAGGTGGCGCCGAGGATCCGCGGGTCCTCCTCGTCGGTGACGACGAACTGTCCCCCGGTGCGCTCGGATCCGCCGGTGAAGGTGGCGGCGGCGGTCATCCCCGGGTCGGCATCGATCTCGCGGAACGCGAGGCCCTCCTCGGAGGCCGCATCAGGCGTGTGACCGACGGAGGCGATCTGGGGAGTGGTGAAGATCACATGCGGAGGGCCGCCGGGATGGTCGGGGATGCTCACCGACTCGCCGGCAATGATCCGCGCCGCAAATCGCGCCTGGAGTGTCGCTTCGTGGGTGAGTAGCGCGCGACCGTTGACGTCGCCGACGGCGTAGAGCCAGCCGTTGCCTCCGACTCGGAGCTGTTCATCGGTCTCCACGAAGCCCGCATCGTCGAGCCAGCCGTCTTCGAGCCCTAGTCCCTCGGAGCGGGGCTCCCGTCCGATCGCGACCAGTAGTTGGGCGGCCCGTAGCTCGCGACCATCCCCGAAGGCGACCACCACCTCCTCACCTTTCCGCTCGGCGCCGGCCGCCTCGCCGGACTCCACTTCGACCCCGTCGGCCTCGAGCTGTGCCTTGACCAGCTCGGCGGCGAAGTCCGCCTCGCGCTCGAGCACGCCACCGGGGCCCGCGATCATCGTCACCTCCGTCCCCAGCGACCGCCAGGCGCAGGCCATCTCACAGCCGATGTAGCCGCCGCCGACGACGATCAGGCTCTCCGGTGGCTCCTCGGCGACGGTGATCTCGCGGTTCGTCCAGGGCTCGGCCGCCCGGAACGCGTCGGGGACCATCGCCTTGGTCCCGGTGGCGACCACGACCGCTTCTGAGGCCTCGATCGTCTCGCCGGCAACCTCCACCCGCCGCTCGCCGATCAACCTCGCCTCGCCGCGCACCAGCTCGACCCCCGCCTCGGAGAGTGCCTCCGCCTTGCCGGAATCGTCGAGGCTCTCGTTCGCTTCGTCCCGCTTGCTCAGGGTCTCGCCGACGTCGATCCGGGCGCCGGCGACGCCTCGGTAGCGCTCGGCCTCCCCCCGGAGCGCCCGCGGCCGCAGCAGCGCCTTCGATGGCATGCACGCCCAGTAGGCGCACTCACCTCCGACCAGCTCGCGCTCGACCGCGACCACCTCGTGACCGCGGTCACGGAGGTCGAGCGAGATCTCCTCGCCCGCCGGACCGGCGCCGATCACGATCACGTCGGTCTTACGGGCGGGGGCGGGGCTCATGCGCCTCTCCTACCCGCGCTCCGCCAAGACCGCCTCGGCCGCGTCCTCGGCCTCGTCGAGCTGCTCTGCGACGAGGTCCAACCCACCGTCCCAGAATCCGGGATCGCGCAGGTCGACTCCCACGATCTCGCCCAACTCCTCGGGGGAGCGGGAGCCGCCCGCGGCGAGCATCTCGAGGTAGTCGGGGATGATCTCTTCGCCACGCTCCATATACAGGCGGTAGACCGAGAGCGCCAGGAGTTGGCCGTAGGCATAGGCGTAGACGTAGCCGGGGGAGCCGATGAAGTGGGGGACGTAGCTCCACCAGCTTCGGTAGCCCTCGGTCAGCTCGACCGTATCGCCGACCAGCTCGGCCTGGGTCTGATGCCACAGCTCACCGAAGCGATCGACTGACAGCTCACCCCGCTCGCGCCGATGCGTGTGGACCCGGTCCTCGAACTGGTTCATCGCTATCTGGCGGAAGACGGTCGCGATCTGGCCCTCGACCGCCTCGGCCAGCAGGCTCAGCCGCGCCCCCGGCTCGCTCGTCTCCTCCAGCAACCGGCCGAAGACCAGCTCCTCGGCGAACACCGATGCGGTCTCAGCCACTGTCAGCGGGGTCGACTGGTGGAAGATGCCGCGCTCGCGGGCGAGGTACTGGTGGATGCCGTGACCGAGCTCATGAGCGAGGGTGGTGACGTCCCGGCGCTTGTCGGTCCAGTTCAACATCACGTACGGGTGGACGCTCGGCACGGTCGAAGCGCTGAAGGCGCCGCCGCGCTTGGATTCCCGCGGGGGAGCGTCGATCCAGCGCTCGGCGATGAAGCGCTCGGCGATCTCGCGCATCTCCTGCGAGGTCGAGCCGAAGGTGTCGAGCACCACCTCGCTTCCCTCCTCCCAGGGAATAGTTGCCTCATCGGTGCCGACCGCCGCCATCCGGTCGTAGTCGGCGAGGCGGTCGAGGCCCAGCAGCTTCGCCTTGGTCCGGTACCAGCGGCGAGGAAGCTCGCTGCGGGCGCGGACCGCCTCGATCAGCGCCTGCACCGACTCGTCGGAGGCCTCGTTGGAGAGGTTGCGGGTGGCCAGCCAGTGCGGGTAGTCGCGCAGGCGGTCCTTGATCGCCTTCTCCTGAAGCAGGGTGTTGAAGACGTAGGCGCGGGTGCGGATTCCCGGCTGGAGCGCCTCGGTTACCGCCTCGGCGGTCGCTTGACGGACCTCCCGGTCGGGGTCGGAGAGCCGGGAGAGTGCCTGGTCCAACCCGACCGGCTCGTCGGCGCCGGGCGCCTCGACCTTGATCACCGAGGTGAGCTCATCGAACAGCCGGCTCCAGGCGGAGGCTCCGGTGATCGAGAGCTCGGAGACGATTCGTTCCTCGGGCTCGCTCAGCAGGTGGTCGCGGTAGCGCCGCTCCATCCGCAGGTGATGGCGGCAGAAATCGAGGCCATCGGTGGAGAGCAGCTCCTCGGCGCGCTCGTCGGCGAGCGCCACCCACTCCAGCTCGAAGAACAGCAGGCGGGTGCGGATCGCGGTCGCCCGCTCGGAGCCGCGGCCGAGCATGGCCCCGAT
>JBPCOO010000024.1:0-4427 GCA_051000155.1 Solirubrobacterales bacterium
CCCCGGTGGCGATCGAGCTACCGACGGCCTGAGCCTGAGCGCCGGTCGACGTCCACAGCCGGTGGGGAAGGGAGATCAGCATCGGCCAGGCGATCCAGCTTGCGAGGCCGCCGTCGTAGTAGCGGTCGAATGCGTGCACGGCGTCGAGATCGAGCTGGGTGCCGGCTTCGGCATGGAGGATCGCCAGCGCCTCGGCGTGGCTTCTGGCGGGCCGGTAGGCTCGGGTGGAGGTGAGCGCGTCGAAGGTGTCGGCAACGGCGATGATGCGCGCTCCCAGGGGTATCCGTTCGCCCCCGATCCGGTCGGGGTAGCCGCTTCCGTCGAGCCGTTCGTGGTGGTGGGCGACGATCTCGGTCAGCTCTTCATCGCCGAGCTTTGCGACCAGCTCGGCGCCCCGGGGCGCATGGACCTTGATCAGCTCGAACTCCTCGTCGGTGAGCCGGCCCGCCTTGTTCAGGACCTCGAGCGGAACCTCGAGCTTGCCGACGTCGTGGACGGCGGCGGCGGTCCTGATCTTTGCGACCTCGCGCTCATCGAGGCCGAGGTTCTTGGCGATCATCGCCGCGTAGCGCGCTACCCGTCTGGAATGGCCGTGGGTGTAGGGGTCGCGGGCCTCGAGCGCGGCGGCCAGATCCCTGAGCGCGTCGAAGTTGAGGTTTACGGCCTCCTCGTGGCCCATCGTCTCCTCGTCGATGCCGAGCCGGGTCATCACGCTGCTCAGCTTGCGCTCGGCCCACCAGCGTTGAACCCAGCGCCACAGCATCAGGTCGGCAAAGAGGACATCCTGGGATTCGCGGTGTCGCGACCAGGCCGCGCGACAGGCGATGCCCACCACCACCGAGGCCAGGATCGCCGAGAACACCAGCAAGGGCAGGCTGGTGGTGATTCCACCCGACGACATCAGCCAGACGGCGGCAACCGGCATCAACAGGACTGTCGAGGTCATCGCGACCGCGATCGGCAGGTATTGACGTAAACGGCTCGAGCTTGAATTGCCCATTAGTTCGTTCATCGACAATAGACCCTTTCGGCTTGAGCATGCACCGGTTGGCTTCTCGGATTGGCTTTCTCGGGGGTGGGGAAGCGGTCCCTCCGTCGGGCGCTGTATATCTAGACGCTCCAGGCGCTCCGCTCCGACCGGGGGCCGAGATCCGACCGACCAGCGGCCATCCAAACAATGATCCAGGAGCTACCCGAGTGACCACCGAAGCATGGGCGACCCTAGCCATCGTCTTGGCGATGCTGTTCGTGCTCATCCGGGAGGTGCTGCCGCCGGCGGGTGTGGTCCTGGGGGCGACCACGGTGCTGTTGGTCTCGGGCATCATCGACGAGGAGCAGGCATTCAGCGGCTTCAGCAACTCCGCCCCCCTGACCGTCGCCGCGCTCTACGTGCTCGCTAGGGGTGTGGAGAAGACCGGCGTGCTGGGCCCGGTGATCGATCGCATGCTCGGGGACCCGAAGCGGATCGGGAGGCTGGCGATGGCGCGACTGCTGGTTCCGACCGCGGGTGGTTCCGCCTTCTTGAACAACACTCCGCTGGTCGGGATGATGATCCCGGAGGTGACCGCCTGGGCGGCCAAGCGCGGCGTCTCGCCATCGCGGCTTTTGATGCCGCTCTCCTACGCGGCGATCCTCGGCGGCACCCTGACCGTGATCGGCACCTCCACCAACCTCGTGATCTCCGGCCTGCTGCAGGAGCGGGGGGAGCCGGCGCTCGGGATCTTCGAGATGACGCCGCTGGGCGCGGTCGTGGTCGCGGTCGGCTTGACCACCGTGATCGCGCTGGCGGCTCTGCTCGTCCCCGACCGCCGCGGGGCGGATTCGCTCACCGGCGAGATCCGCGAATTCACGGTGCAGATGGAGGTGGAGGTAGGCGGCAAGCGCGACGGCCAGACCGTCGCCGAGGCCGGCCTGCGTCAGCTCGAGGGCGTCTACCTGGCCGAGATCCAGCGCAAGGGGGCGGTGATCACCCCGGTCGGGCCCGACCGGACGCTTCGCGGAGGCGACCAGCTGATCTTCGTCGGGCGCTCCGATCTCGTCATCGACCTGCAGCGGACGCCGGGGCTGCGCTCGGTGGAGAGCCAGCACATGGTGGCGATCGACTCCCCCACTCACACCTTCTTCGAGGCGGTCGTCGGACCCGGCAGCCGGCTGGTCGGGCAGACGCTCGAGCAGGTGGACTTCCGTCGGCGCTACCAGGCGGTGGTGATGGCGATCCACCGCTCGGGCGAGCGGATCAGCGCCAAGCTCGGCCAGGAGCGGCTACAGCCGGGGGACACCCTGCTGCTGCTCGCCGATCGCGACTTCCGCTCGCGCTGGCGGGAGAGCCACGACTTCCTGCTGGTGGCGAGGATCGGCGGCACCTCGCCGTCGGCGTCGAAGAAGGGCCCGCTGGTCGGCGCGATCGCGGTGGCGGTGGTGGTGTTGGCGGCGGCCGACATCCTTCCGATCCTCCAGGGCGCGATCCTCGCGGCGGGTGCGCTGATCGCCACCCGGGTGCTCACCTTCGGCGAGGCCCGCAACTCGATCGACCTCGACGTGATCCTGCTGATCGCGGCTGCGTTCGGGGTTGGAGCGGCGATCGAGACGACCGGCCTCGCGCTCGAGGTCGCCGACGGCTTGGTCGACATCTTCGGCGGCCTCGGCGACATCGGGATCATCTTCGGCGTCGTCCTCGCCACCCTGATCCTGACCGAGCTGATCACCAACAACGCCGCCGCGGTGGTGATCTTCCCGATTGCCTTCTCGGTGGCGACGGCGGCCGGGCTCGATCCGCGCACGATCTCGATCGCCGTCGCCGTCACCGCATCCGCATCCTTCCTCACCCCGATGGGCTATCAGACCAACACCATGGTCTACGGCCCCGGCGGCTACCGCTTCGGCGACTACGTCCGCCTCGGGTTGCCGGTGACGATCGGAGTGGTGATGGCAATCACCCTGATGACGTACGCGTTGAGCTGAGGGGGCGGCACCGGGTGAGCCGACCGCCTGATTGCGGCGCCCGGTGGCTCCGGTAGCGTCTGAGACATGAACGATCGGAGCTCCGAGTCGAAGGCGATCTGGGAACGCCTCGATCGCGCCGCGCTCGAGGCCGATCGCGGCGAGCCGTGAGCGATGGGACTATGGAGCTCGATGCGGGCCGCCTGCTCGAGGAGCTTCGAAGCGGCCAAGTGGACTTCATCATCGTCGGAGGAATGGCGGTCGGCGCCCACGGTCATCCCCGGGCGACGAACATCGACATCGTGCCGGACCCCGAGACGGCAAACCTCAAACGTTTGGCGGCCGTCCTCGACGGACTCGACTACCAGGTCATGGGGGCCGAGGACTTTGATCCTGAGGAGGTCGTTCAGCCGGACCTCGATGGTCTCCGCGGCGGCGGTAGCTGGGTATTGCTGACCAAGTTCGGACGTCTCGACATCCTTCAGCACCTCGAGCCGTCGGTCGACTACCGGGTGCTTGCAGGAGCGGCAATCGAAGACGAGGTGTTCGGCGTCGCCGTCACCTTCTGCGGCTATGAGCACCTGATCGAGATGAAGCGAGCCGCGGGCCGGCCGCAGGACCTGCTCGACATAGATCGGCTGGAGCAGCTCCGCGGCGTCCGGTGACGCGCTCGATCAGCCCGGCGATGTCGTCCAGCCGCCGCTCCCAGGTGTGGGCCGGCTGGGGTTCGGGCCGCTCGCCCCGCCGCTCGCGAGCGAGGGTCTCTTCCGCTGCCGCCCGCACCGACTCCTCCGAGGAATCGGTCGCGACCACCGCGTGGCCGCCTTCCCGCAGAACCTCCACGGTCGGATCGGGATCGAGGACGCTGACGCAGAGCGCCCAGGTTTCGGTGCAGGCGATCTCATACGCCTTGCTCGGAACTTGAGCCGGGTTGCGGTTGCCGAGGATGAGGGCGCAGGCGGACCCGGCGGTCAGATCCAGGGCCTCGTCGTGGGGCAGAAGGGGAAGCGGGTGGTGGCTGAGCTCGGGCTCCCCCGGCGTGATCCAGGCGGAGGTGTGGGAGCGGAAGTCGATCCTACCTTCGCGGTCGAGCTCGGTGAGCGCAGTGAAGGCCCCGGCGGCCGGCGTCCTCCCATCGTGGACGGTGCTGAGATGGATGAAGGTAGGCGGCCCTGCGGGGCCGCTTGAGCGACGGCGCAGCTCGCCCCCGGCCGGCGCTAACAGGCGGGGCGTCCCGGGCTGCAAGTCGCCGCCGAGGGTGGAGGCGAGCGCGGTCGTGGTCGTGACCAGGGCGGCGGCTCCCCCGAGCGTCGCCTGCCGAAGCTCACGCTCGGCCTCGGTCGTGCACTCCCAGGGGTCGCCGAGGTCGACGACCAGCGGTACTTCAACCGCCGCAGCGATCCGTGCACCAGCGACCAGGGCTCCGAGGGGGGAGCCGATCGCGTAGACGAGCTGCGGGCGCTCGGTCCGCCCGAGCGCCGCCACCT
>JBPCOO010000213.1:0-6706 GCA_051000155.1 Solirubrobacterales bacterium
TGGCGGTTGCTGAGGACGACGTAGGCGGGAACCGAGTCCTCGGTCGAGCGCTCGCGCCGCCAGGCCCGTAGCGCCTCGGCGGCGACGGCGGACTCCGGCTTGGCGGCATCCAGGTCTATCGGCGGCTTCGCGGCGCTCCCCCCTCCCTTCCTCTTGGTCGGAGCCGGCGGCGCCACGGCCGGGAGCTCGGCTTGGCCGCTGAGCTCGTCGAGGAAGCGCGACCGCCGCTCGGCGTCGGCGAGCACGACGCAGCGATCGCTCGCCCGGGTGATGGCGACGTGGAGGACGCGGCGCTCGGCCTCCCAGTCGTCGCTCAGCCGGTGGGGGACGATTCCGTCGATCACCCCGAACACCGCCACCCGCTCCCACTCGCGCCCCTTGACCCGGTGGACGGTGGAGAGGGTGACGCCCTCGCTCCCGGCCGACTCCACCAGCGAGGCCCGCAGCCACGGCTCGAAGGTGTGGGGGTCAGGGTGCATATCGGAGACGCCGATCAGCGCCTCGAGGTCATCGAGGTGGCTGGCTGTCGCCTGCGTCCCCTTGGAGCCGTCGAGCATCTGCATCGCGCTGCCGAGCCCGATCCGGTCGCGGACCGCCTCCAACAGCCCCCGCGCCGTCGCCCCCTCACGCGCGAGCTTGGCCAGCAGCTCGATGTCATCGGCCATCTCAGCGACCTTGCCGGCAACCCGCTCGTCGTCGATCCGCCGTTCGATCGCCCGCAGGTCGCCGACCGTGCGGCAGTTCGCAAACCACTTGCTGATCCAGTTGGGAAAGCCGCGGGAGGGGCGCCTGCGGATCAGATCGAGGTCCGCGGGAACGAGCCCCTCGGGATCGACCGCCACCCGCAGCCAGGCGAGCGCCGCGGCCATCCCGGTGCGCTCACAGATCTCCGGACCGATCGGTGCCTTCAAGGGCACCCCGGCGCCCCAGAGCGCGATCTGGGGAACCAACAGCAGAGAATTGACCCGGGCAAGGATCGCGATCTGGGAGGCATCGAGGTCGTCGTCGGAGCGCCAGGAGCGAATCAGCTCGACCACGGTCTCAGCCGCTGCCTCACTCGCGTGGGTGCGCAGCTCGAGCGACTGCGGCTCCCGCCCGGCCCCGCTCGCCGGCCGGATCTCCTTCTCCACCCGCACCCGGTTGTAGGAGAGCAGCGTCTTCGCGCCCTCGACGATCGGCACCGCACAGCGGTAGTTGACCTCGAGCGCCCTCGTATCGGCGCCGGGAAAGTAGTCGGCGAAGTCGACCAGGAAGCGGGGATCGGCCCCGGCGTGGTCGTAGATCGTCTGGTCGTCATCGCCAACCCCGAAGACGTCGAAGGCGGGCATCGCGAGCAGGCGGATCAGAAGCAGGTGCGCGGGGGTGAGGTCCTGAAACTCGTCAACCAGCATGTGTCGGTGGGAGCGCTGCATCCGGCGACGGAACGGTCCATCGGCGAGCAGGGCCTCCAGCGCGCCGTAGATCTGCTCGTCGAAATCGACCCCGCCGCGGGCGGCGAGCTTTGCGCGGTAGCGGTCGAAGCCCGCGGCGAAGCCGGAGACGTCGTCGCGCTCGGCCTCGACCAGCTCGGGATCGCGGAGGCCGAGGCGGACCGCCCCGAGCGCGTCGATGAAGGGTCCGACGGGATCGGTGTTGGCCCGTCGTCTCGGGATCGGGAAGACCTCCTCGCAGATCCGACGGATCTCCATCTCGGCGATCAGGGGCGGGCGGGCGCCGCGGTAGGTGCCGACGATGCCGTAGCCGAGCGAGTTGAGGGTCCTGGTACGGGGGTCCAGACGAAACAGGCGCGCCTCCAGCTCGCGCTGCGCCTCCTTGTTGTAGGCGACCGCGATCGTCGTCTCCGGCTGGTAGGCGTGATCGGCGAGCAGGTGCCGCATGCGCTCGGTCAGCACCCGCGTCTTGCCGGAGCCCGCCGGAGCGATCACCCGGACCGGCCCGCCGGCGACCGCGACGGCCGCGAGCTGGTCCGGGGCCAGATCGGCACTCGGTGCGGACACCTTCCTCGGCGCCGGCGCGAGCTTCCCCAGCTCGACCGCACCGGAATGAACGACCGCATTCGGGCCGGAGGGGATGTTCCAGCGCGGGCCCCCGTCGATCCAGGCGGACTCGCCGCCGGGGAGCCGCACATCCGCCTCACCGTCGGCGGCGGCGCCGCAGCGCTCGGCCTTCTTCGTCCACCACCAGATCGGCTCCCCCGAGCGGGCGTCGTAGTTATTGGCCCAGACCAGATGGTGGAGACGATCGAGCGGCAGCTCCAGCCGGGGGTTGAGCGACCAGGGCGCCGCCGTCACCGACTGTGGGTCCCGAAAGGCGGCGGGATCGGTTGCCAGCTCGACGACGAGCGGTTCGCGCTCGCTCCAACCGCGGTGGATCCGTGAGACGAGGTCGGTGGCGTCGGCGAGGGTGGCGGCGTCGATCCGCACCCTCCCGGCCTCGCGCCACGGCGCGGGGGGCTCGGCGCCGGACGCGACCAGGACGCCGCGTCCGAAACTGGCGGGGGCGAGCGTCGCCCCGCTCACCGTCGCGGCTCGCGTCCGGTCAGCTCCTTGTAGAGCTCGTTCGGGCGGGTCCCGGTAAGCGAGGCGACCACCTGCGCGGCGGCCCGGGGGCGGGCTCCCGATTGGACCAGGCGCCGGAGGGCGTCGACCGCAAAGCTCTTGTCGGGGCCGCTCCCGCGCTTGGAGGAGGGCCCGAACACGACCACGATCTCCCCCTTGACATCGGCACGGAACCGACGTGCCAGCTCCTCGAGGGTCCCACGGGCGATCTCCTCGTGGAGCTTGCTCAGCTCCCGGCAGACCGCGGCGGGACGGTTGGGGGCGAGCGCGGCCAGCGCCTTGAGCGAGTCGGGAAGGCGGCGGGGCGATTCGAAGGCGACCACCGTCTCGGTGGACTTCAGCACCCGCTCCAGCTCTCCCGCTCGGCGCGGAAGGAAGCCCGCGAACCGCCAGCGGTCGACCGGGAGTCCCGAGGCGACCAGGGCAGTAGTGATCGCGGTCGGTCCCGGTAGGAACTCGATCTCGATGCTGCGCTCGATGCAGAGGCGGATCAGCGGGAAGCCGGGATCGGAGATCGCCGGGGTGCCCGCGTCGCTGATCAGCGCTACCCTGGCGCCGCGCTCAATCGCCTGGGCGATGCCGACCGCACGATCGTCCTCGTTGCCCTCGTGGTTGGAGATGAAGCGGGGAGGTGGCAGCTCCAGCCGTTCGTAGAGGCGACCGGCCCGCCGAGTGTCCTCGCAGGCGACGGCGTCGGCGTCGGCGAGCGCCTGGCGAACGCGACCCGAGAGGTCGCCGATGTTCCCGATCGGGGTCGGGCAGACGATCAGGCGGCCGCTCATCCAACCACCACCGATTCCGCGTCATCCGTGGGTGCGAGCAAGCTCATCACGGGCCATGGTCGCAGCCCCGATCATCCCGGCGTGCTCTCCGAGCGCCGCCGCCGTCACCGGGACCTCATTCTGCGGTGGTAGCGCCCGCTCCCGTAGCTCCTCGCGGGCGGGGTCGAGCAGCAGCTCTCCGGCAGCCATCACGCCGCCTCCGACGACTATCCGGTCGGGATCGAAAGCGTTGGCGAGGCCGGCAAGCGCCGTCCCCAGGCGCCTGCCAATCGTCTCGACCGCCGCCACGGCGGCTGGATCACCGGCGAGCGCGGCGCTGGTGACGGCGGCGCCGTCCAGCCCGCCCGCGGCGAGCTGTCTGCCGAGCGGGGAACTGGGATCCGCCCCGGCCGCGAGACGTCCCTGCTGAGCTAACGCCCTGCCCGAGACCATCGCCTCGATGCAGCCGCGGTTGGGGCAGCCCTCGCCGCACTCCGGGCCGTCGAGATCGACCACGATGTGTCCCAGCTCGGCACCGGCCCCGCGACTGCCCCGATAGGGGCGGCCATCAAGAATCAGGCCGCCCCCGATCCCGGTGCCGATTGTCAACAGGACGACGTTGCGCTCGCCCCGAGCCGCCCCGTAGCGCTGCTCGGCGATCGCGGCGAGGTTGCCATCGTTGTCGCAGAAGACGGGGAGACCGAGGCGGTCGGAGACGAGATCGCCGAGCGGCACCCCGGCGAGGTCGAGGTGGACCGCATTGACGCAGATCCCGCGGGCGTGGTCAATCGTGCAGGGGAGCCCGAGGCCGATCGCCTCGACCGTCGAGTGCGCCTCAACCGCCCCCTCGAGTTGGGCGTAGAGCAGCTCGAGCAGGTCCTCTCTTGCGAGCCCTGCCGAGCTCGCCCGACTACAGGACAGGATCTCGGCCTCGGAACCGATTACTCCACAGAGGAGCTTGGTGCCACCGAGATCGACCCCGATGGCGGGAGCCTCGTTCACGGCCACAGGGGGGACCACGCCCGTCCCAAAACATCCGGGATCGCTGGGAGCCGCCACTGCATACGGCAGTATTACCGCCCGATGACGGCTGACGAAGATCACGACCGCGACGAGCTGCCCTACAAGGTCTACCGCTCCGGCGGCAAGCGCTCCGAGGGCGGCAAGTCCTCATCCGGGACCTCCGGCTCCCGTGGCGACGGCGACGCGAGCGGCGACCAGGCTGACGGCGCGCGTCCCGAGTACAGCGTCTACCGAGGCAGCCGCAACCCCCTGCACAAACTCAAGGAGCTGAGCCCGGGCGCACTGATCTCCCGGCTACGCGATCGGGGCACGGGGGATGGGGGCTCCGGAGGTCGAGCCGGACCCCTGCGCGAGTCGAGCGTCGATTCCTCCCGGCCGAACTGGCGCCGCGTGCTCCGCTGGGTCGCGATCGGCGCCGGCGCCTGGTTGCTTCTGAGCGTGATCCTGTTCGCGGTCAGCGCTCAGATCCAGAAGGGCAAGCTCGATGACGCCGCCGCCGACGAGCTCGGCGCCTTCCCGCTGCTGGTAGCCGACCCTCAGAACATCCTCGTGATCGGAACCGATGCGCGCCCCGAGGCCACCGGCGCCGCCGAGGCCGAGACCAGGCCCAAGTGCACCACCCAGGGCGCCACCGGCTCACCCCCGAGCGCGGACTGCATGGGTTTCCGCGCCGACACGCTGATGGTCGTCCGAGCCGGCGGTGGTGCCTTCGAAAAACTCTCGATCCCACGCGACGCGCTCGCCGACATCCCGGGCGTCGGCCAGGGGAAGATCAACTCCGCCTACGCCACCGGGGGCGCCGCCCTCCAGATCCAGACGGTCGAGAACTTCCTCGGGATCGATATCGACCACGCGGTGTTGTTGGACTTCGAGGGCTTCTCCGATTTCATCGACGCGATCGGGGGTGTGACCGTGACCGTGACCTCACGCTTGAGGGCGATCATCGACGGCGGCTCCGGCCAGGGCGGGATCACGCTCAAGCTCGACAAGGGGGAGGTGAAGCTCGATGGCGCCCGCGCGCTCGCCTACGCGCGCGCACGGACCAACCTGCGAAACCCGAACGAGACCGATCTCGACCGCGCCCGCCGCCAGCAGCAGGTTCTGGCGGGGATCAAGGACAGGTTGACCAGCCCCCTGAGGGCGCCGATCAACTTCCTCCGCGGCCCCCTGATCGCTTGGAACGCTCCCAAGGCGATGGTCACCGACATGGGCGCGGCAACCCTGCCGCAACTGGCGCTGGCGCTGGCGATCGGGGGTGACTCGGGGACCAAGATCCTCGGTAGGAAGGGTGCTGTCAACACCGCCGGCGGAAACCTCGCGATCCCGATCAGCGAATGCGAGCGAGCTGTGGAGAAGCTCCTCGGGCGAGCCGGGCCGGAGCCGCCCGCCTGCTCGCCGCTCGGTTAGCTGTCGCTGCTGGAGGAGCCGCCCGAGCTGGTGGAGCTACTGGCCGCCGGCTTCTTCTCCGACTTGGAGTCCGAGCCGGACTTGGACTCGCCGCCGCCGGAGGACGAGTCGGACTTGGAATCCCCGCCGGAGGAAGAGTCCCCGTCCCCGTCGGAGCCTCCGGCGGCTCCCTCCTTGCCGGCGCCCTTGCGGGCGTAATCGGTGGTGTAGAAGCCGGAGCCCTTGAAGTGGACCGCCGGCGCGCTCAGCACACGCTGGGCGGCGGCGTCACAGACCTCGCAGACGTCGAGCGAGTCGTCGATCATCGATTGGAAGGCCTCGAAGGTGTGCCCGTTGGTGCAGCGATATTCGTAGATCGGCATAGCTGGCGCCGATTATCGCAGCCAGTCGACCGCGGGCGCCGGTGGGCGCCCCGGGCTTACCTGGCTCCTGCCGTTGCATACACTCATCGATGGTTGCCGGGACTTGCTTTGGCCCGGGGCCTCCCCACCCCCTCATGGCTGAACAAACCCAACCCGCAAGCTCGGACGTCTCCATGGAGGAGATCGTTTCCCTCTGCAAACGGCGGGGATTCATCTTCCCCTCCTCGGAGATCTATGGCGGCATCGGCTCCACCTACGACTACGGCCACTACGGCGTCCTACTGCGCAACAACGTCAAGGCCGAGTGGTGGCGTTCGATGCTGGTCGAGCGCGATGACATCGTCGCCTTGGACTCGGCGATCATCCAGCACCCCAAGGTCTGGGAAGCCTCGGGGCACGTCGCCGGGTTCACCGACCCGATGGTCGACTGCAAGACCTGCAAGAAGCGCTTCCGCGAGGACAAGCTCGACATCGGCGAGTGCGGGCGCAAGCCCTCCAAGCTCCCCGGTGAGGGCCCTGACTGCGAGCTGACCGAGGCACGCGAGTTCAACCTGATGTTCAAAACGCAGGTGGGACCCGTCGCCGACTCCGGATC
>JBPCOO010000254.1:0-5136 GCA_051000155.1 Solirubrobacterales bacterium
CTCGACCCGCTCGATCATCTCGCGCACGGTCGGGTCTTGGCGCTCGATCTCGGCCCGCTCCTCCTCGCTCAAGGTCTTGACGTGGAGGGTGAGCGCCTCCTCGATCTCGGTGTTGTCGAACATGTTGGTCTGGCTCTGCTCGGAGATCTGGGGATGGTCGGGGGGCAGAATCGCGGCGCCGAGGACGGCGGCGTCATCGGCGTCGGCAAGCACCGGCCAGGAGTTGACGTTGTCGCAGGCCTGGACCGCCTCGCCCACCTCACCCTCGTTCTCCAGCGGCGAGGCGAAGCGCCCGTGGCTCACGGTCAGCATCGTGTGGGTTGAAAGCAGCGAGCGCCGCAGGGCAGCGGCGCGGTCCATGCCACCCAGCTCCCCCTCCGGCAGCGAGGTGGTGTTCTCGATCCGCGAGCTGATCCGTGCCAACCCCGAGTCCAGCAGCTCGACCGACACCCGCAGGTTCCCGGTCAGGACCTCCCCCGCGGCGTCGGGGTCGGGCCCCGTGGAGACGCCCAGCTCGGACGCCGGCTCGAAGGCGAAGCTTTCGGTGGCCCCGGCTTCTGCCAACTCGGCCAGCGTGCCCTCGATCCGGACCCGCCGCTCGGCGGCCTTGTGGCGGGCGCCGGTGGCCTGGAGGAACAGCACCTCGGCTACCACCTCGGTCGCCTCAGGCTCGGTCTCGAGCGCGACGCACTCGATCTGCAGGTGGTCGTAGGTGGCAGGCTGACGGGCCGAGTACGCGGGGGGGTAGACGATCCCGAACGGCGTCGGGGTCGCGTTCTTGGTCGCCTCCGGCGTGTAGGGATAGAGCGCGTAGCCCTCGTACAGGAGCGAGGAGGCGAGCCGTTCGACCATGGTCGCACCCATCAGCCGTCGCCCCCTCGCTCGCCGGCCTCGTCGGCGGCCCGCTCGGCGCGATCAAGCATGCGGGAGATGCAGTCGTCCATGGTCGGGGCGCCGCTCTCCGCCTTCCGCTGCCCCAGCCGCCGCAGCGTCTCGGTGCCGAGCCGCATCCAACCGCCCTCGGGGTAGTGGAGGTCGATCATCCGGCGCCAGGTCTCCACCGGCAGCTCGAACCGGGCGGAGCGATCCCAGGCGAGCGGCAGCATCTGCAGGCGACCGTCGGCCCCCTCGTAGTAGACGGTGCCGTTGAAGTGGAACTGGAGCGGGTAGGTGCCCGAGTCGATCCCGCCGAAGTACTTGGTCGCCGCGATCTCGTGATCGTAGGTGCATTGGACGGGAAGTCGGAAGCTGCCGCGCTCGGTGAACGCCGGAACCACGGCGTCGACCTGGGTCCAGCGGAAGGCGCCGGTGGTCGAGCCCCAGCGCTCGGGCTCTCCGAACAGCTCGACCAGGCGCTCGCGATCGGCGGGCTCGTAGGTGCGCATCCCCGGCTCGACCGTGATCAGGGCGCTGAGAGCGATGAAGTGGATCGTTATCCGGGACGCGTCGGTCACCTCGATGTTGAACCCCAAGGTCGGGGTCGCGGCGCTGCCGACGACCTCCGCCCCGGTGATCTCGAAGTCGGGATCGGGTCGGTCGAGCGGCGGCGCAACCGCAACCGGGGCGCCGTTGTCGAGCGAGTCAGCGGCCATCGCTACCGCCGGCGGGCTCCACCGCAGGCAGACGTACTTCGGCTGCGCCCGAGCTCATCCGGGCGGCACCGGTCGCGCTCCGGATGCGGAGCTCGGCGAAGAATCGCTCGATCGCCTCCTGCGGGCCGCTGCCCCCGGAGATTCCTTCCCAGGTGGTCTTGATCATCCCCACCAGCCGGTAGCACTCGTCGATCGGGGCGACCGCGAACTGATGCTGATCGGACATCCGGTTGATGATCAGCGCCTCGCAATCGCGCTCGAGCCCGCCGATCTGGGGATTTAGATCCGTCAACCGCTGCCAGGCCGCCTCGTCGATCTCCGACTCGGTCGCGCCGGCCGGGCTCGGGTAGAAGGCGAAGGTCCGGACCGGATCACCGGTACGCATGAAGAACGCCAGACCGATCGGGATCTGAAAGCTCGCCCAGGCCTCGTCGGGAAGCTCGAACTCGCCGAGCCAGGCGACCCGGGCCCCCGCCGGCCGGTAGGAGGGCTCGCCCGAGCGCTCGTTCCAGCAGGTCTCACATGAGCACAGCATCCGCCGCTCGTCGAGGTGGAGCAGGTGCCGGTGATCGGCGGAGATCGGGGAGCCGCAGAGGTCGCAGTGCTCATCCGCCGCGGCGGCTGCGGAGCCAGGGGCCGGGGTCGAGGTCCCGGGGCCGACGCTACGATCCAGCCCGGCGCCGGCAGCCACGTCCTGGCGAGAGGTTGTGGTGCCTTGGCGCCGGGCCAGTCCTCTGAGGCCGGAGACCAGATCGGCGCGACCGCGCGCGGCGATCGCTTCCTCCAGTCGTTCCTTTCCCCCGGCGTTTCCGTTTCCGGATCCGGCGCTCACGTTGCTATCGCCACCCGGATCGAGTTGCCCTCGGCCAGCAGCGGCACCGGATCTAGCTGCAGGCCGTCATCGTCGAGCGAGCGTCCGGCCCGCGGCAGGTAGTAGCGGCGGCCGCAGTCCGAACAGCAAAGGACTCCCTCGATCAGGGTGCTACCGCCGAGGCCGGAGCCGCAGTCGGCGCAGCGGTCGAGGTAGGCGAGCAGGCTGCCCTCGACGTTGGCGACCATCAAGGCGTTGCCGGCGACCGCGGCGGGGCGCATCTCGCCGTCGCCAACCTCGCCGAGATCCCGCAGCGGGAACCACGAAGGCAGCGCCTCGACCTTGGTCGGCCCACCGTTGGCGGCGGTCCCGAGGGCACCGTTGGCCTCGACCGCGGTCGTCTCCACCGATCCGAGCTGAACGATCGGCAACTCGGTGCCGCTGACCTCAGCGACCTCCGGACCGCTGACCGCGCCCTCGACCTCGAGGCCCTCGAGATCAGGGGCGTGCTCATCGAGCGCCTGCTTGATCGCCAGCTCCAGCGTCGCCGCCGAGGCCGGGCAGCCGTCGCAGCTCCCACTGAGCTTGATCCGGGCGATCCCGTCGGCGACTCCCAGCAGCTCGACGTCGCCGCCGTGGGACTCCATGTAGGGACGGACGCTCTGCAGCGCCTCGCCGACCCGCTCGGTCACCGCCACCGGATAGAGGTCGTGGATCAGCATCAGGCTGGCGACGACGCCGTCGTCGGCCAGCTCCTGGCGCAGCTC
The DNA here is from genome assembly GCA_051000155.1 of Solirubrobacterales bacterium. GTDB lineage: Bacteria > Actinomycetota > Thermoleophilia > Solirubrobacterales > 70-9 > CAXMST01. The sequence continues at coordinate 3,171 of JBPCOO010000254.1, forward strand.
CTCGGTCCCCACGGCGGCGTTGAGCGCCTCGAAGATCCGCGTCAGGCCCTCTCCGTAGAGATCCAGAACGACGCTGATCATCTCCTCCGCGCGCTGGCGAACGACCGGGTCGGAGATGTTCTCCAACCCGGCGTTCAGCTCCTGGAAGCGCTCGACCAGCGCCTCCGGCGGCGGTCCGCTCACCTTTGTTGCCATCGGTTCGGGGCCCAACTCAGCACATGCCCGTAGGCGTGTGCTGGACCTTGGTCACGCGGCCGTTGCCGGTGTACATGTGGACGCCGCACGGCAGGCACGGATCAAACGAGCGCACCGCCCGCATGATGTCGACCCCCTTGAAGTTGTCGGGGCCGTTCTCCTCGAAGATCGGCGTGTTTTGCACCGCGTCCTCGTATGGCCCCGGCGTTCCGTAGGTGTCGCGCACGCTGGCGTTCCACGGGGTCGGCGGGTAGGGCTGGTAGTTGGCGATCTTGCCCTCCTTGATCACCATGTGGTGGCTCAGGACGCCGCGGGCGGCCTCGTGGAAGCCACAGCTGACCGCGTCCTCGGGCACCTTGAAGTCGTTCCACGACTTCGTCCGGCCGGCGCGCACCTCCTCGAAGGCCCGCTCGAGGCAGTGCATCGCCACCAGCGCTGAGTAGGCCTGGTGGTAGGTACGGGCCCGGTCGCGCTCGATCGCGTTCGACTTCTCCGGCACCTTCCACTCGAGCTCCATCTCCGGCATCCCGGCGGTCTTCGGCAGGACCATCTGAATCGAGTGGCCGGTCGCCTTGACGTAGCCGAAGTCGACCTGCCCGGCCTTGGCGGTGACCCACTGGCGGGCGAACGGGCCGCCGCCGGTGTCGCAGGCGACGTATTTGTCGTTGCGCTTGTCGTACATCCGCGGGCTCACCACCCAGGAGTACTTGTCGTTGAAGTCGCGCTTTTGCGGCTTCGGCAGCGTCACCTTGTTCCACGGGTGACGCGGGTCGACGTCGTTTCCGAGCGGGTCCTTCTTTACGAACGGCTCCTGGGTGTCGACCCAGTCCTCGAAGTAGGAGGAGCCCAGCAGGATCCTGATCGCGAGATTGATCTCGACCAGGTCGGTCGTCACCAGCTCCCCGTCAAAGACCAGGCCCGGGGTGACGTAGCGCTTGTTGCCCCACTCGTTCATGTTCTTGTAGGAGTAGTCGACGTAGTCGGGGTCGTCGAAGGAGCCCCAGCAAATCAGATTGGTGTCGCGATAGCCGACCATGTCGTAGCCCGGCAACTCCTGCAAGAAGAAGTCGTAGAGGTCGTCGTGCAACGGCACCGTCCGCTTGCAGTACTCGAAGTACCGCACCAACCGCACGTAGTAGTCGGTCAGCGTCTGGTGGGTGATGTGGGCGCTGCAGCCACCCGGCATGATCGTCGACGGATGGGTGTGCCGGCCACCGAATAGGCAGTACATCTCACGGGTGTACCGCGCCACCTGGAGCGTCTCCAGGTAGAAGTCACCTGTGAACGGATTCAGCGCCCGCATGATGTCGGCGATCGTCTTGTAGCCGTGGATGTCGGAGTGCGGCGCCGAGGTCGACTCCGCCGTCCGTAGCAGCGACGGGTTGGTCTCTTTGACCCTCTGCTCGCAGAAGTCGACGTTGGCCATGCAATCGTTGAAGATCGCGTGGTCGAACATGTAGTCGGCGGCCTCGGCCATGTTGAAGGCCAGGTCACCAAGCGGCGGCGGCTTGACGCCGTAGGCCATGTTCTGATTGAGGCAGCTGCAGGTGGCGTGGTTGTCGCCGCAGATGCCGCAGATCCGGCTGCTGATGAAGTGCGAATCACGCGGGTCGATGCCCTTCATGAAGATGTCGAATCCCCTGAAGACCATCGAGGTCGAATAGCACTTGTTGACCGCGTTGTTGGCGAAGTCGATCTCGGTGTGGATGCCGAGGCTGCCGACGATCCGGGTGATCGGATCCCACGACATCTCCTTCACTTGCACGTTCTG
>JBPCOO010000319.1:0-6464 GCA_051000155.1 Solirubrobacterales bacterium
TAGAGGAGGACGCCCTTGGGGATCCGCGCCCCCAGCGCCTGGAACTTCTTCGGGTTCTCGAGGAACTCCTTGATCTCGTGCAACTCCTGGACGGCCTCGTCGGTCCCGGCGACGTCGCGGAAGGTGATCTTGGGCGCGTCAACCGACATCCGCTTGGCCTTCGACTTGCCGAAGTTCATCACCCGCGAGCCGCCGCCCTGCATCTGGTTCATGAGGAAGATCCAGAAAGCGAGGATCAGCACGAACGGGAGCAGGTAGGTGAGGAAGCTGAGGATGCCGCCACCGCTGGCGCCCTTGACGGTAGTGGGAATGTCGGCCTGCAGGAGGTCGTTCTGGAGCGACTGCTCGGAGTTCTGGAGGTAGCCGGTGGTGTACTCGGTGCCGTCCTTTTCGACGACCTCGATCTCGTTGTTCTCGACCTTGATCTCGACCCCCTCGATCCCGGCCGCCTCCTCGTCGTTCTGGATCATCGCCAGGAACTCGTTGTAGGTGGGCGGCTCCTCCTCGGTCGTCGGAGAGATGATCTTCTGCGCGAAGAACGCCAGCACCACCACGATCAGGATCGGAACGAGCGCACCGCTTCTGGAGATTCGTCGCATCTGGAGTGAAGTTCCTGTCTAGTGGCCCCGTCGAAAAAGGAGGCGGAACCAACCGGATCCGCTGAGGATCAGCGTCCCAGGGTCGGTAAAGGACACCCAAAGCCGAACCCGCGGTGGGCCTACCTCTTCAACTCGGCGACGTAGCCCAGGTTTCGGTATCGCTGGGCGTGATCGAGACCGTATCCGACCACGAACCGGTCGGGGATCTCGAAGCCCGAGTAGCGAACCCGGAGGTCCACCCTTCGCCGCTCGGGCTTCTCCAGCAGAGAGCAAACCTCGAGCGAGCGCGGATCCCTGGCCCGGAGGTTGCGCATCAGGTAGTGCAAGGTCAGCCCGGAGTCGACGATGTCCTCGACGATGAGGACGTCGCGACCGGAGATCGGGGTGTCGAGGTCCTTGAGAATCCGCACCACCCCCGAGGAGGCCGTCGAGGACCCGTAGCTGGAGACGGCCATGAAGTCGATCTCGCAACGGATCGTGAGCGCCCGCATCAGATCCGCCATGAACATCACCGCCCCCTTCAATACGCCGACCATGACCAGGTCGCCGTCGGCGTAGTCGCGGTCGATCTCGACCGCGATCTCGGCGACGCGGTCGCGCAGCTCGGCCTCCTCCACCAGCACCTCGCCGATGCCCTCGGGCCTGCCGTCTGCCTCCGCCGAGCTCACGCCGTCACTCTATTGAGATCACCCCGGCGCGAGGGAGTGCCCGCTCAAGCCGACCCGCGACCGACCGCCCGCGCGGTGATCACGATCGCCGCTCCGTCCCCGCGGTGGCGATGGCCCTCGCTGACCGCGACTCCGGCCACCCAGATGATCTCCTCACCCCGGGCGACGACAGGAAGACGGCGCCGGAGCGAACGCGGGACCTTGGCGTCGACGAACAGGTCCTGGAGGCTCTTGCGCCCGCTCATCCCGAGTGGCTGGATCCGGTCGCCCTGCCGCCAGGACCTCACCTCCAGCCGATCACCGACGACGGAGGGGTCGATCAACGCCAGATCGCCCTCGGGGGAGGGGGCCGGATCAACCACCTCGGCGCGAACCTCCCATCCTCCGAACCTCGCCGTACCGGGGACGGAGAGGGTGGCCGGGTCGGGGGGCTCCGCCTCGCCGGTGGTGAAGCGGACCGTCCCGGCCTCACAGATCGCCCGGAGACCCCGGCCCAGCTCCACGGTGCGGCTCTCGGTGCCGGCGAGCGCGCGCTCGACGCGCCGCAGCTCGGCCGAGCCGAAGGTCACCGACGTGCCTGCCACCCGCTCGGCCATCCGCCGCAGCGCAATCCGTCGGAGCACCGGGACCATCCCCTCAAGGGTCGTGCTCGCCACGGCGCCCCCCTCCACCTCCCCGGCGGACCCCAGCTCCACGGCGGCGTATTGCTCCAGCAGCTCGCCCTCTTCGACGAGCTCGGCGTGGGTGAGGGCGAGGTTGCGCTCGAGCTGGGGGCCGATCTCGCGCAGCACCGGAGCCACCTCGTGCCGGATCCGGTTGCGGGCGAAGCGGTCGTCGAGGTTGGTTGGATCGTCGGCGAAGGGCAACTCGCAAGCGCGAGCAAGCGTTCGGAGGCGGTCGCGGTCGACCTCCAGCAGCGGACGCAGGACCCTCCCCCGGCGGGTCCGCATGGTCCGCAGCGCCCGAGTGCCGGGTGAGACCGCAAGCCGGTAGAGCAAGGTCTCGGCAAGGTCGGTCCGGGTGTGGCCGGTGGCGATCCACTCCGCCCCCAGCCGCGTGCGGAGCCGCTCGGCGGCGGCGTAGCGGGCCTCGCGAGCCCGAGCCTGGAGGTTGCCGGCCCCGAGGTCGGGTCGCTCGATGTGGAGGTCGATCTTCAACCTCGCGCAGAGTCGCCGCGCCGCTTCCTCGCCCGCATCGGAGTCATCCCTCAACCCATAGTTGAGGTGGATGGCTGCAACTGAGCTGGGTCCGCAAACCGCCACGAGGGCAGCCGTGAGGCAGGCCGAGTCGGCCCCGCCGGAGAGCAACGCCACCCCCTCGGAGCCGCGCGGCACCAACCCGGAAGCCTCGACCAGCGAGGCCAGCTCCCGTAATCCCTCCGAGTCCTTCACCGCACCCGATCATATGGGCGGTGGCGGCCGTCCACCCCGCGCCACCCCCCGACCGCGAATGGGCGGGCGAGCGCTCGACGGGTCATCTAGCCTGCGCGGCGATGAGCAGCTCGACCGCCGACCCGGACATTCTCACGCTCGCCGAGGCAATCAGTGACGCGGGCTCGGTGGTGGCGCTCACCGGCGCCGGGATCTCGGTGCCGTCCGGCATCCCCGACTTTCGCACCCCCGGCAAGGGCCTCTGGTCGAAGGTGGATCCGATGAAGGTTGCCACCATCGATGCCTTCCATCGCGATACCAAGCACTTCTGGGAGTTCTATCGCCCGCGGTTTCAGATGCTCTCCGACAAGCTCCCGAACGCCGCCCACCACGCGCTCGCCCGGTTGGAGTCCGCCGGCAAGCTCGACGCGGTGATCACCCAGAACATCGATCGCCTGCACCGCTCGGCGGGAACGACCGAGCTGGTCGAGGTCCATGGATCGGTCGCCTCGTCGAGCTGTTTGACCTGCGGCCGGAGCTACGAACTGGACCGGGTCGAGGAGCTGTTTTGCGCCGAGGGCATCGCCATCTGCGTCGACTGCGGCGGCAAGGTGAAGCCGGACGTCGTCCTGTTCGGGGAGATGCTGCCCGTGGCCGAGATCGACCGAGCCCGGTTTCTGGCCGAGGACGCCGATCTGATGCTTTGCATCGGCTCGGCGCTGGAGGTGTTCCCGGCGGCGGGGCTGCCCGAGGTTACGCTGGAGGCCGGCGGGCAGGTCGCGGTGATGACCCAAAGCACAACCCCCTACGACGCGGCCGCGGTCGTCCGTCTGAATGGAGACCTGGCAGTCCAGCTCCCGGAGGTCGTCGAGGTGGTCTGCGGGGGCTGATCCGCCGCGAGCAGGCGGCGATGTCGATGGCCCGGGCGCCGGGCCGGTCGATGCCCTCGGCCGGCAGGCGCCTACCGCGCCGGCCGCCCACGTAGGCGCTTGATCATGCTCCGCAGCTCCGCCGCCGACGGGGGGTCGCTCTCCGGCGCGGGGAGCCCCAACCGGATCTCACCCGCGACCGCTCGCAGATCAGCCGGCCCGTGGCGCTCCAAGCTGCGCGCGGCCGCCTCGACCATCACCGCGGCCTCGGCCGGCCGCTGCTCGTTGATCGCTCGATGCGCCCCCGCCAGCAGCTCCTCGAACGGCGCCACATCCTCCCGGGCTCCGAGCACCGCCGCCACCCTCTCCTGCGGTCCGACGTCCGCGCGCGAGGCCGCCAGCAGCGCCCGGCGCCCCGACTCGGGCATCTCCACCGCCTCGCTCCAGCGCCCCTCGACCAGCTCGTCACCGCTGCCGAAGCCGAAGCGGATCGCGACCGCGCTCCCGTGGTGGACGTCGGTGGCGTAAGGATCCCCGGCAGCTGCCCGGTGGGCCCTCAAGGCCCGGTTGAGGGTGCGTGCGGTCTCTGCCGCCAGCCCCTTTGACACCTCCTCCGATGCCGAAACCTCGGCAAGCCAACTCCGGGCCGCCTCGACGTCTGCAAACGGCTTCGCCTTGGCCAGGGTCACTCGGCTCACCCGCAGCGGCGGGCCGCCCTCGCTCGGCTCGGTCGGCTTCGGGGCCCCGCCGAACAGTCGCTTGCGCGCCCTGGTGGCGCCGAGCGTGCGGACCGCGAGGACGTCGGCGTCCCCATCGGGCTCGCCAGCCGGCCGGACGATGAAGCGCCCGTCCTCAAGCGGCAGCTCACCGGGAAGATCGAGCTGAGCCATCGGCAGAAGCTTCACGCCATGGCCCTCCGGGCGCGAGGCACCTCTCGCGTGTGAGCGCTACTCGCCGACGTGGGCGTCGGAAGCCCGCTTGCCGGACTTGGCCGGGATGGTGAACTTCGACTGCTTGGTCGGGACCTTGGGTTGATCGAGCTTGCCGATCCGGTCGACCAGGCGGTCCCACTGATCGGGCTTGAGCAAGCTGAAGTTCTTGCCCTCGCCACGGGCTTCGGGCTGGAAGCCGAGGTGGATGTGGTCGGCGTGGTCGGCCATCGCGAAGGTCGGGCCGCCCATCTCCATCAGGGTGATGATCTGAGCCGGCTCCATCGAGCCCTGCAACTTCATCAGCTCCCGGACCGCGGCCTCGGTGATCGAGCCCTTGCCCTGGTTGCCCAGCACCGGTAGCCCGTTGAGGCGAGCGATATCGACCGCGTCGCCGGTGGGGTGGGCCGAGAGGTTGCCGGAGCTGGTGAAGCGACTTGAGCGCCCGCAGGCAAGCGAGGTCACCGTCGGGCGGAATCCGCGCTCGGCCAGGTAGGCGAGCGAGGCGAGGACGCGGCGGTCGACGATCCCGTTCTTGATGTCATCGCGACCGCAGCTATAGACCTCGATCCGCGGATCCTTCAGCACCATCTGCTGGAGCTGACCCTTGGAGGCCAAGAGGATCTGGCCGACGCTGGCCTGGTCGTCGAAGGGGTTCTTGCCGGCGGCGCGGTAGATCGCGGTGGCCTCCAACAGCTTCCAGCCATCGAGGATCGGCTTCGGGTCGATCTTGCGCGAGCCGCGCCCGGTGGGCTCGATCGCGAAGTTCATGTGGGAGGCGACACCGTCGACGTCACCGTCGACCTCGCCGAGGACGGTGCCGGCGACGACCTTGGTGCCCTTGCGCAGGGCCTGCTGGTCCATCTTCTTCGAGTCGAACTCGAGCACGCCGGTGAAGTAGGCCTTGAAGGTCTCATACCCGGGCACGCCCTTGTCCATGACCCGGTCGAGTTGGCCGGAGAGGTCGGCGCGATCACGGTTGTTCGGGCGGTTGGGTAGAGCGTAGGTGCGCTCGCGGGCGTCCTCGCTGTCGGCAGTGGACTTGGCAGCCGCCTTGCGCTGGGCGCCGCGGCGCTCGCGCTTGGGGGCGTCGTCGGCCTTACCGGCGGAGCCGCGCCGGTTGATCGCCTTCTTCACCTGGAGGCCACCGTCGCGGGTCGGGGATACGAGCTTGAAGTCGGAGGCGCTGAGCTTGCGCTCCTTCGGCACCGGCACCGTATCCAGGACCTTGCCGAGGTTGGCGTAGGTGAACTGATTGCCGTAAGCGTCCTGGAGGACGATGAACTTGCCGAGGCGCTTGTTCTTGCCGACCTTTTTGATCGTGCCGTCGTTGACGGCGACCACCGGTGCGCCCTCCTTGCTGAAGATGTCGATGCCGCGACGGGTGGGCGAGTCGCTGACCACATCGGCGACGTTGCCCTCGCTGCCCTTCTGTGGGGTGGCGCGGCGAGCTGCCTCGCGCTCGGAGATGTCGTTGGCGTAGCGCGCCCTGGCCGCGACGGGGAAGTGGGCGCCCTCGGTGAGGCCGGTGAGCGAGTCGACGAGGGTGCCGGGGAGCTTTCCGTACTGCTTGGCGTACAGCAGCACCTCGTCGACGTACCAGTCGGCATGGTTGTAGGCGAAGATCGCCTTGCCCAGGTCCTTCTCACCGCCGGAGGCCTTGAGGTAGCGGGCGGCGCCGCAGATCGCGTCGACCGGGTTGTAGGGATCCTTGCGCTTGTCGCCGTTGGCATCGACGCCGTATGCCTTCCAGGTCGAGGGCAAAAACTGCATCCAGCCGACCGCGCCGGCGGTGGAGACGTTGAGATTGGTGCCGAACGCGGTCTCGATCCGGTTGATCGAGGCGAGCACCTGCCAGGGGATCCCGTACTGGGTTCCACACGCCTGGTAGATCGGAAGCAAGAAGGGAGGAATGGTGAACCGGTCGATGACGAAGTTGGGGACGCCGATCGGGGCCGGGCCGCTGGGAGCGATCGAGATCGTCGGGTTGGCGTTGGAAGGCGAGCCGTCGGGGCGGCGAATCGCGGGG
>JBPCOO010000354.1:0-7186 GCA_051000155.1 Solirubrobacterales bacterium
ATCCCCGCAAGCTCCTCCAATCGCCGCCGCAGCTCGCCTTGGTCGGCCGCGGGAGCTATCTCAACCGATCCAAGCTTTTCGAGCGCCATCGGGCGCAAAACCTACCCAGTCCGGGGTGCTTCAGGACGCGAGGTCGTGAGTGTCCCCCCCTTGATCCGAGCTCTACGGGGGTCGCCAGCAGGACCTACCTACCCGTCCGGGGGCGGGTGGCGCCGATGAAGGAGGTCCGTGAATCGGCCCGCCGCAGTGCGGGCCTTCTTCATCGGCGACAGGATCCGCGCGAGAAACGTTCGGCAGGAATGCCCAGCGACCACCCCGCGTAGAATCCACCCCCGATGGCTAGACGCGGCAACTACAAGCTGTTCACGCTGAAGGGAATCCCGATCGGCGTTGATTGGAGCTGGTTCGTCGTCCTCTTTTTGATCATCTGGTTCCTCTCGGGCCAGTACGCCGACGTCCTCCGGGTGCCGGAGGGCTCCTTCCAGCCCTACGCGCTCGCGGTGGTCGCGGCGCTGTTGTTCTTCGCCTCGATCCTCCTGCACGAGCTCGGACACGCCCTGGCCGCGATCCGCGACGGCATCGGGATCAGCTACATCACCCTGTGGATGTTCGGAGGAGTCGCCGGACTAGAGCGGGACTCCGACGACGCCGGCTCGGAGTTCCGAATAGCCGTCGCGGGTCCCGTGGTGACCCTGCTGATCGTGATTGCCTGCGGTGCGATCGGGTTGGCGCTCGATCCGGGTGGACTCGTCGATGCGATCACCTTCGAGGGCAGCGAGCCCTCGGGGGCGATCCTGGTGATCGCCTGGCTGGCGGAGATCAACCTGATAGTCCTCCTGTTCAACCTCCTCCCCGCCTTCCCCCTCGACGGCGGCAGAATCGCCCGAGCGATCGCCTGGAAGCTGACCGGCGACCGGGAGAAGGCAACTGGCTTCGCCGCTCGGCTGGGACAGGCATTCGCCTTCGCCTTCATCGCCGGCGGCGTGCTCCTGGCACTTGCCATCGATGTCTTTCTCGGGGTCTGGATCGCTGTGATCGGGTGGATGCTGGGGCAGTCGGCGCGCGCGACGGTCGTCCGCAACGAACTCAACAAGCGGATCGGTGGACTCCGCGTCGCCGATGTGATGGACCGCGAACCGGTCGCCATCCCCGCAGCCACCACCGTCGACGACGCGATCGATGAGTACTTCCTCCGCTACCAGTGGCCCTGGTTCCCGGTGACCGATCCCAACGAGCACTTCCTCGGCTTGCTCAAACGGGGCGCTGCCGATCGGGTCCCCGAGGGCACCCGTTCCCACAAACGCGTCGCCGAGCTGGTCGATGACGGGGTCGCCGCCGAGCAGCAGGTGAGCGAGGACGCGCCGCTGGAGAGCTTGCTCGGCAACGCCGAGCTGCGCCGTCTCGGCGCGCTCGCGGCGGTCGGCGAGCGTGGCGAGCTGCGGGGGGTGATCAGCCTCGATCAGGTCGGTCGCGCCCTCCGGGAGGCGGTCGGCGGAGATGACGGCAACCCCTCGCTCGCCTCGCGCGGCTGATCGCAACCGCGACTCGCCCCGGTAGCCGGACTCGCAGTGCATAGAATCGCCGACGTGGTCCTGCAGGCATACCTCACGGGGAGGGCTCGATGAGCGATCAGGCCCCAAGCCTTTCATCGGCCACCGGGACCAAGGAACTGCCGCGCGGGCGCTGGCTCCGTGAGCTCTGGAGCTCGACCGTCGGCAAGAAGCTGATCGTCGGCGTCACCGGCGTGATCCTCGCCGGCTACGTGATCCTCCACATGCTCGGCAACCTCAAGACCTTCCAGGGCAACGGCAGCCCCGAGGTGGCCGCCCCCCTGGACAAGTACGCCGAGTTCCTGCGGACGGTGGGCGAGCCGGTGATCCCCGAGGACGGCGTGCTCTGGGCGGTGCGGGTGCTGCTGATCGCGGCCTTCATAGTCCATATCTGGGGCACCGTCCAGTTGATCAAGCGGAACCGCGCCGCCCGGCCCGAAGGCAGCGGCAAGCCGCGAGTGGTCCAGCGCTCGCTCTCATCCCGGACGCTCGGCTGGACCGGCCTCCTGCTGGCCACCTTCGTCGTCTTCCACGTGCTGCAGTTCACGACCCTGACGATCGAGCCGACCGCCCTGGAGCAAGGCGCGGTCTACGCCAACGTCTACAGCGCCTTCAGCGAATGGTGGCTGGTCGTTCTCTACGTCGCCGCTGTCGTCAGCCTCGGCTTCCACCTCCGCCACGGTCTCTGGAGCGTGCTGCAGACCCACGGCTTCGACAAGCCCAACCGCAACCCGACCTTCCGGAGGGGCGCAACCGCGACCGCAGTAGTGGTAACCCTGGGCTTCGCGGCGGTGCCGCTGGCAATCCTCGCGGGCGCGCTGCCGGAGCCGACCGCCGCCGACATCACCCGGGAGGCAACCAACAAATGAGCTTCACCCTCGACTCCAAGGTCCCCGACGGACCGATCGACGAAAAGTGGAAGAACTGGATCGATCAGCACAAGCTGGTCGGCCCCCGAAACCGTGGCGACTACAAGATCATCATGGTCGGCACCGGGCTGGCGGGTGGAAGCGCCGCGGCGACGATGGCCGGAATGGGCTATCAGGTCGACTGCTTCTGCTACCAGGACTCGGCCCGGCGGGCGCACTCGATCGCCGCCCAGGGCGGGATCAACGCGACCAAGGACTACGCCAACGAGGGCGACTCCGTCCACCGCCTGTTCGTCGACACGCTCAAGGGCGGCGACTTCCGCTCGCGCGAGGCCAACACCTGGCGGCTGGCGGAGCTATCGACCGGGATCATCGACCAGGCGGTCGCCCAGGGAGTTCCCTTCAACCGCGAGTACGGCGGACTGCTCGCCACCCGCAGCTTCGGCGGCGTCCTGGTCGAGCGGACCTTCTACTGCCGCGGACAGACCGGACAGCAGCTTCTGCTGGGCGCCTACCAGTCACTGCAGAAGGAGGTGGCAAAAGGCCGGGCTCGGATCCACTCCCGCCACGAGATGCTGGATCTGGTGGTGGTCGACGGCAGAGCCCGCGGGATCATCGCCCGCGATCTGACCACGGGAGAGATCACCGCTCACACCGCTGATGCGGTGGTGCTGGCAAGCGGCGGCTACTGCAACGTCTACTACCTCTCCACCAACGCAATGGGATGCAACGTCACCGCCACCTGGCGCGCTCACAAGCGCGGCGCCGGCTTCGCCAACCCCTGCTACACCCAGATCCACCCGACGTGCATCCCCCAGTCCGGCGACTACCAGTCGAAGCTCACCCTCATGAGCGAATCGTTGCGAAACGACGGACGGATATGGGTGCCCTCCGACAAGGAGGAGGAGCGTGGGCCGGCGGATATTCCCGAGGAGGATCGCTACTACTACCTCGAGGAGCGCTACCCCCGCTACGGCAACCTGGTCCCCCGTGACGTGGCCTCCCGCGCGGCGAAGCAGGTCTGCGACGAGGGCTACGGCGTCGGCAAGACGGGGCGCGGCGTCTACCTAGACTTCAAGGACGCGATCGAAGAGAAGGGTGAGCATACGATCGCCGACCGCTACGGCAACCTGTTTGACATGTACGAGCGGCTCACCGGGGAGAGCCCCTGGGAGCGGCCGATGCGGATCTACCCCGCTCCCCATTACGCGATGGGCGGGCTCTGGGTCGACTACGAGCTGCAGACCACCGTCCCCGGCCTATTCGCCATCGGCGAGGCCAACTTCTCCGACCACGGGGCCAACCGCCTCGGCGCCAGCGCGATGATGCAGTGCCTCGCCGACGGCTACTTCGTCATTCCCCACACCGTGACCGACTACCTCGCCGGGGTCAAGGAGAAGGTCGATCCCGACCACATCGACTTCGGCGAGGCCAAGGAGTCGGCCGAAGCTCGGATCCGGCGGCTGATGGACGTCGGCGGCAATACCGCCTCGACCGTCTTCCACCGCCGCCTCGGGGATCTGATGCTGGACAAGTGCGGGATCGTGCGCTCCGAGGAGGGCCTGCGAGAGGCGATCGACGAGATCCGGGAGATCCGCGAGGACTTCTGGCAGGACCTCCGGGTCGACGGAACCCAGGCGACGCTCAATCAGAGCCTCGAGTACGCCGGCCGGGTTGCCGACTTCCTCGAGTTCGCGGAGGTAATGTGCATGGACGCGATCGAGCGCGACGAGTCGGCCGGCTGCCACCTGCGGGAGGAGCACCAGACGGAGGAGGGCGAAGCGATCCGCGACGACGAGGACTACTCCCACGTGCAGGTCTGGGAGCACGCCGGTCCCGACTCCGAGCCTGAGCTCCACCACGAGCCACTGGAATTCGAAGTGATGCAGCCATCCACCAGGAGCTACAAGTGAAGTTCAGCCTCAACATCTGGCGTCAGAGCGGGACCGATGAGGCGGGTCGCTACGAGCGTTACGAGGTCGACGAGATCGATCCCGACGCCTCCTTTCTGGAGATGCTCGACATCTTGAACGAACGTCTCATCCACGATGGCGGTGATGCGATCAGCTTCGACTCCGACTGCCGCGAGGGGATCTGCGGCTCCTGTGATCTCCTGATCGACGGCTACGCCCACGGCCCGCGGCAGGTGACCAGCTGTCAGACGTTCATGCGCGAGTTCGACGACGGTGCCGAGATCACGGTCGAGCCCTTCCGCGCGACCCCGTTCCCGGTGATCAAGGATCTCGTCGTCGACCGCTCGCCTCTGGATCGGATCATCGAGGCCGGCGGCTACGTCACCATCAGCTCCGGCCCCAAGCCGGAGCCGAACGCGACCCCCATCCACCCCGAGATCCAAGAGCACGCGATGGACGCCTCGATCTGCATCGGCTGCGGCGCCTGCGTCGCCGCCTGCCCCAACGGTTCGGCGATGCTCTTCACCGGAGCCAAGACCTCGCATCTGAACTCGCTCCCCCAGGGCGAGCCGGAGGCTCTGCACCGGGTCCGCAGCATGGTCCGCCAGCACGATGAGGAGGGCTTCGGCGGCTGCACCAACACCGGCGAGTGCCAGGCGGTCTGCCCGCAGGAGATCTCGATCAAGGTGATCGGCGAGCTCAACGCCACCTACCGCCATTCGATGCTGGAGAAGCTCCGCGGCAGGCGTGGGGCGATCCGGGCTCAGTAGTTCCAGCGCTCGGGTAGCCGATCCGGGTCGGCTCGACCGAACTAGATGCGGCCGATGGCGTCAGCCTCCACGACCCATCTCGACCTCGCTCCTTCGCATCGTAGAGGCGGCGAGAAGCCGGTCGCCGGCCTGGTGACCGTTGAGGTCGTTGTAGGCCTTGAAGCGATCGAGATCGATCACGGCGACGGCGAGCGGAGTGGCCGAGCGGTCGGCGCGAGCCAGGTTCAGGGTGGCCTGCGGCATGAGCGCCAGCCATGCCAAAACCATGCCGCCGGCCAGCGCACCCGCCGCGACGCCGGCTCGGAGGCCGTACTCCATTGCGATGAGGGTGATCGGAATCGCTTAGAGGAAACCGGCGCCACGGGCTGGGGCTCGCGAACTTGACCTTCTCGATTCCGCTTCCATCGTCCGGACGGGTCGACGATCCCCACCCTGCTCGGCAAATCCCACCCGCGAGGTCGGCATTCACGAACTCGGGCGCCCACCTACAATCCCGCCTCCCGTCGTCGGTCCCCCCGATCGGCACGGTCCGAACCAATGCCTTCCCACGACGTACTAGTGATCGGAGCCGGACTCGCCGGCCAGCGTGCCGCCCTCGCCGCGGCCGAGGCGGGCGTCTCGGTCGCGCTGATCAGCAAGGTGCACCCGGTCCGCTCCCACTCCAACGCCGCTCAGGGCGGGATCAACGCCGCCTTCCACGAGGACGACACCTGGGAGTCGCACGCCTACGACACGGTCAAGGGCTCCGACTATCTCGGCGACCAGGACGCGATCGAGATCATGTGCCGCGAAGCGCCGGAGGAGCTGCTCCACCTCGAGCACATCGGCGTCACCTTCCACCGGGCCCCCGACGGCAGGCTCGGCACCCGCGCCTTCGGCGGCGCCTCCAAGGCCCGCACCTACTACGTCGCCGACATCACCGGCCAAGCGATCATGCACACGCTCTATGAGCAGCTGATGAAGCACGAGAGCCAGATCGACCGCTACGAGGAATGGTTTACGACCGAGCTGGCGGTCGATGACGACGGTAACTGCGTCGGCGCGGTCACCCGCAACATCCGTGACGGCGAGATGCGGATGTTCGGTGCCAAGAGCGTCATCCTCGCCTCCGGCGGCAACGGCCAGGTCTGGCAGCCGACCACCAACGCCCTGATCTGCACCGGCGACGGGATCGCCCAGGCCTACCGGGCCGGGGCCAAGCTGATGGACATGGAAATGATCCAGTACCACCCGACGACCCTGGCGAAGAAGGGATTCCTGATCACCGAAGGCGCCCGCGGCGAGGGCGCGCACCTCCTCAACGCCAAGGGCGAGCGGTTCATGGAGCGCTACGCGCCAAACAAGATGGAGCTGGCATCCCGCGATGTCGTCAGTCGAGCCGAGCAGACCGAGATCAACGAGGGCCGCGGCTTCCCCGACGGCACCGTCGCCCTCGACATCACCGTCGTCCCCCGTCAGCGGATCCACGAGGCGCTGCGGGAGATCGTCCTGGTCGGCCGCGACTTCGCCGGGGTCGACATCACCCGTGAGCCGATCCACATCAAGCCCGGCAACCACTACACGATGGGCGGGGTCAAGACCGACATCTGGGGCCGGACCAACGTCCCCGGCCTCTACGCCGCAGGCGAGGTCGCCTGCGTCTCCGTCCACGGCGGCAACCGCCTCGGAGCCAACTCGCTGCTCGACACCCTGATCTTCGGCCGGCGCTCCGGCGAGAACGCGGCCGAGCGCGCCAAGGGTCGGGGCGAGAGCTCAGTCGGTCGCAGGGTGCTCACCGACGAGGAGGCCAAGGTCGCTGACATCATCAGCCGCGAGAAGGGGTCGGGCCGCCGCGTTTCGGCGATCAAGGCCGAACTGGGCGCGATCATGGACAAGCACGTCGCCGTCTTCCGCGACGAGGAGGGAATCCGGAGCGCGCTGGAAAAGGTCCGCGCGCTCAAGGAGGAATCCGGCGCTACCTACATCGACGACCGCGGCACGATCTTCAACCAGGACGTACTCGGCGCGCTCGAGCTGGAGAACATGCTCGACTGCGCCGAGGCCACCTGCATGGCGGCGCTGGAGCGCAAGGAATCCCGCGGCGC
>JBPCOO010000367.1:0-4188 GCA_051000155.1 Solirubrobacterales bacterium
GGAGGTGGCGGAGTGGAGAAAGGAAAACGGGGGCCGCGGTTACCGCGGCCCGCTCGGAGCGGCTGGCGGGCGGGAGAGTGCGGCGGTGCGCCTACGGGTCCCCGACGAGGGCGAGACCGTAGTCACCGACCTCATCCGGGGCGAGATCGGCTTCGAGAACCGGCTCCAGGACGATCCGGTGATCGCCCGCTCCGACGGCACGGCGCTCTACAACTTCGCCGTGGCCGTCGATGACGCCGACATGGGGATAACCGACGTCGTTCGCGGCGATGATCACCTCTCCAACACCCCCCGGCAACTGCTCGTGTTTGAGGCGCTCGAAATCGACCCGCCCCGCTACGCCCATCTACCCCTGCTTCACGGGCCCGACGGCAAGAAGCTCTCCAAGCGACACGGCGCGGCCTCGGTGCAGGAGCTTCGGGACGGTGGCTACCTGCCCGAGGCGGTTCGCAACTACCTCGCCCTGCTCGGCTGGGGCTCGACCGACGACACTGATCTGATCTCGACCTCGGAGCTGGTTGAGCGTTTCGAGATCGAGCGGGTCGGCAAGGCCTCGGCGATCTTCGATGAGAAGAAGCTGCGATGGATGAACGGCCGCTACATGCGAGAGAGCGACCTCCCAAGCTATGAGCGTCGCCTCGAGACCTATCTCGCCCATAACGACGCCGAGGCTGCCTCAGCCTTTGCCGCCGGTGGCGAGCAGGAACGTCGAGCGGCATGCGCGATCGTTCAGGAAAAGGCGCAGACCATGGCCGAGGTCTGGGAGCTGATCGACTTCCTGTTCACGGAGCCCGACGGCTTCGAGGAGAAGGCATGGAAGAAAGCGATGAGGCCGCAGGTGGAGGAGCCGCTGCGGCTGGCGCGCGAGCAGCTCGCCGGGCTCGAGCCCTTCACCGAAGCAGATGTAGAGCGGGCGCTGCGGGCGCTGATGGAGGAGCGGGAGATCGGCGCGCGTTCGGTGCTGCAGCCGATCCGGGTCGCGATCACCGGCAAGGGGATATCCCCCGGAATCTTCGAATCGATCGCGGCGCTCGGGCGGGAAGCGACCATTTCTCGCCTGGATACGGCGATCGAGCGGCTCTCGGGCCAACTCAAGGACAGCTCGTAGTGACCCACCTATCGGAGAAGTTGCGCCGGAAGGCTCAATCTTCGAAGCGAATCTGCCGATGGGATACTGGGGGCGGCCACCGCCCGATCGACCGGGCGCCGCCCAAGGGTGTCCAGGTTGACCCCGAACCGGGGGAACAGCCAGCGAGATGACTACAGCTACACAAGCGAAAACAGAGGCTCAGGGCGCCCGCGCGATGGGAAAGGGGGGACACCGGCTCTCCGCCGCATTCGAAGCCGTCAACACGTTTCCCGCTCTCTCAGAGGCCGTCGACCGACTGCTCAAGCTCACCAATAGTGAGGGCACATCCTCGGGCGACATAGCCGACGCGGTCGAATTGGATACCGCGATCGCAATCGCGGTGATGAGGGCAGCCAACAACGGCGGCGCGCCCAAGGGTGGCGTGCCGACCCTGATCGAGGCAGTCGACGCGCTCACCCCCGCCGGCGTGCGCGCGGTGGCGGGCCAGCTGAACACCTACGAGCCGTTCGGGGCGGTCGGCAACTGGAGCCGGGTTCCTGAACGGTTCAGGCGCCACGCGGTCGCCACCCGGCATGCCGCCGAGAAGATCGCCGAACTCGGGGACGTGGGATCGGCGGAAGAGATCTCGACCGCGGCGACGCTGCATGACGTCGGCCAGCTCGTCCTTCTTCGCCTCCACCCCGAGTATCCCCGGATCCACGACGATCGCGGGGTTACCCCGGAGGAGCGCAACCAGACCGAACGTCGCGACCTCGGCATCGACCACACGCTGGTCGGGGGCGTGCTCGCGCGCCGCTGGGGGTTGCCGTCGGCAGTTGCGAGCGCGATCGAACGCCACCACTCCGATAGTGCCGAGGGAGTGGCTGCGGCCGTTCGCCTGGCGGACATGATCGTCCACCACTCGATCGGCGACGCGGTCGATGCCGACGCGATGATGGGGATGGGCGCCGAGTGCGGGCTCTCGCGCGAGCGGCTGATGCAGATCGTCTACGAGTTCCCCCACTCCGGTACCCCCAAGCAGCGTCGGGCCGAGCCGTGCCCGCTGTCGAAGCGGGAGCTCGACGCTCTTCGTGGGCTCGCGGAGGGTAGGGTCTACAAGGAGATCGCCGCGGACATGTCGCTCTCCGCCAGCACCGTCAGGACCCATCTTCACAACGTCTACCGCAAGATCGGCGCCGCCGATCGAGCCCAGGCGGTCCTCGTCGCCCGCGAGCGCGGCTGGGTCTGAACTCGGCCTGCGCAGCTCGGCGACGCCGCCCCATCGGGTAGACATCCGGTGATGATCTCGGTCACCGCCAAGTCGCGCTATGCCGTCGTCGCGATGGCGGAGCTGGCTGGGTCGGGCGAAGCTCCCGTGCCGATCGCGACCGTCGCCGAGCGCCGGGAGATCCCGGTGCAGTTCCTCGAGCAGCTGTTCTCGACCTTGAGGCGTGCGGGGTTGCTGGTCTCTCAGCGGGGGGTCGGCGGCGGTTACCGGCTGGCGCGGGCGCCGGAGCGGATCAGCGTGCTCGAGGTCGTCCAGGCGCTCGATGGCAGGATCGGCGAGGAGGCGCAGGAGGCCGGGGGGATCTGGTCGGACGGGATCGGCGCGCTCCGCGACGTCTTCGACCGGGCGACGATCGCCGACATCGTCGAGCGCGAAGCCCACGAGGTCGGGCAGCGCACCTACCAGATCTAGCTATTGATCTAGCTTGTGCGTATGCGCCCCGAGCAGGTTCAGACGCTGCGGATCGCGCCCGAGGCCTCGGGGGTGGTCGGCAACACGCCGTTGGTCGCCCTGCAGCGCTTGAGCGAAGGCCTCGGCGCCGAGATCGTCGGCAAGTGCGAGTGGTTCAACCCCGGCGGCTCGGTCAAGGATCGGATCGGGGTGGCAATGATCGACGCGGCCGAGCGCGAGGGCAAGATCGAACCGGGCAAGAGCGTCATCGTCGAGCCGACCAGTGGTAACACCGGGATTGCCCTGGCGGTCGTTTGCGCCGCTCGCGGGTACCACTGCGTGCTGACCCTTCCCGAGGGCATGTCCCGTGAGCGCTCGGCGCTGTTGCGAAGTTACGGGGCGGTGGTCCGGGAGACGCCGTCGATGGGCGGGATGGACGAGGCGGTCGATCTGGCCCGCGAAATCGCAGCCGGACATGAGCACGCCTACATGCCGATGCAGTTCGAGAACGCCGCCAACCCCGAGATCCACCGACGGACGACCGCGGAGGAGATCTGGCGCGACACCGACGGTCAGATCGACGCGCTCGTCTGTGGCGTCGGCACCGGCGGCACCGTCACCGGGGTTGGCCAGCGGCTGAAGGAGCGTAAGCCCGACTTCAAGGTCTTCGGGGTCGAACCGGCGGGCTCGCCGGTGCTCTCCGGCGGTGAGGCGGGCCCTCACCGGATTCAGGGGATCGGGCCCGGCTTCGTCCCGACCGTGTTGGACCGCGAAGTGATCGACGAGGTGATCGCGGTCGAAGACGACTCCGCGGTCTCCACCGCGATGCTGGCCGCCACCCGCGAGGGCCTGCTGATCGGGATCTCCGCCGGGGCGGCGCTCTACGCTGCGATCGAGGTTGCCTCCCGTCCGGAGATGAAGGGCAAGCGGCTGGTGACGATCCTCTGCGATAGTGGCGAGCGGTACATGTCGCTGCCGTTCTTTGGAGCCTGAGCGCGGTGGGACTGGGAGCTCTCCGCCGGGTGCTTGGCGAGGTCACCTCCGATGTCGCCGCCGCGCGCGATCGTGATCCGGCGGCGCGGACCGCGGGGACGACCGAGATCCTGCTCACCTGGGGTGGGGTCCAGGCGATTCTCGCCCACCGGGTCGGCCACGCCCTCCACCAGGGAGGGGTCCCGTTTCTGCCGAGGCTGCTCGCGCACGCCTCCAAGGTGGCCACCGGGGTCGAGATCCATCCCGCCGCAACGATCGGGCCCGACTGTTTCATCGATCACGGCTCCGGCGTGGTCATCGGCGAGACCGCGGAGATCGGCTGCTGCTGCACGCTGTACCAGGGCGTGACCCTGGGTGGAACCGGCTTCCAGCGCGGCAAGCGCCATCCAAGCGTCGAGGACAACGTCACCATCGGCTCGGGTGCCAAGCTGCTCGGCCCGATCCGGGT
>JBPCOO010000038.1:0-5796 GCA_051000155.1 Solirubrobacterales bacterium
GCCGAACGAGCCGATGAGGGCTTCGCCGGTTCGCATGAGAACCAGAGCTTTCAGGACTTTTACGGGAGCAGCGAGAGCCAAGGCAAGAATGCATTCGGGAAGTGCGTCAGCTCGAAGGCACAGGAGGCCGATGAAGCCGACGAGATGGACGACACCGAAGAAGAAGAAGAGGTCTCCGCGACCGCGTAGTCGAGGACACCACCCCGCTCAGGCGGGGATCCAACTCTGGAGGCCACCCGCCGACTGCGGTCAGCGGGTGGCCTTCGTCGTCGTGGGCGTGCGCCTGCGGCCAGCCACATCACTCCCCATCCAGGTCCGTCTCGCCGATACTTGAGGGGTGAGACACCGCGTCCTCATGCTCCCAGCCTGGTACCCGTCGGCCCGCTACCAGGGAGAGACGGCGTGGGCGCAGGAGATTGCCCGGGCGATCTCCACCCGGCACGACGTCCGGGTGCTCGCCTACCGGATGAGCCCCGGGGACGACCAGCGCAACCTCTCGCTGGTCGAGACCGACGAGGGTGGCATCCGCACCATCCGCGCCCGCTACCCGGGGATGACCGGCCGCGGGTTGCCGCCGGTGCAGGTGGCGGCGGCGATGGCCGGCGTCCGCCGGCTCCGGCGAGACGGCTTCGAGCCGGACGTGATCCACGCCCACGTCTACATCGCGGGGATCGCCGGGCTGGCGCTCAGACGGCAGCTCGGGATCCCGCTGGTGGTGACCGAGCACTACACGCGGGTGCGCGCGGATGATCTCTCCCCGCTCCGCAAGCGGCTCGCGACCACGGTTTACCGGAGCGCCGACCTACTGACAGCTCCGAGCAAGGACCTCGCCGACCACGTCGCGGACCTGAGCCAGAAGCCCGTCGAAGCCGTACCAAATGCCGTCGACACCACGATCTTCCATCCTCCGGCGACCAAGGCTGCGCGCGAGCCGGGAGCACCGGCGCGACTCTTGGCGGTCGGGCGCTTGCACCCGAACAAGGGCATCAGCTACCTACTGCGCGCCCTGGCGCAGCTCCGCGAGGAGGCGGTACGGCCGACCGTACGCGTGCTCGGAGAGGGAGCTGAGCGGTCTTCGATCGAATCGGAGATCGAGCGCCTCCAACTTTGGGACCAGGTCGAGCTCGCCGGAGCGATGAATCGTCGCTCCGTCGCGGAGGAGATGCGCTCCGCGGACCTGCTCGTGCAGCCGAGCCTCTACGAGAACGCGCCGGTCAGCCTCAGCGAGTCGCTTTCATGCGGGCTGCCCGCGGTCGCAACCGACGTCGGCGGCGTCGGTGAGATGCTCGACTTCGCCTCCGGGGTGGTGGTCGAGTCCGCCGACGCCGGGGCCTTCGCCGCGGGGATCAGGACGGCCCTGGGGCGGTTGGAGAACTACGATCCAGGCAGAATCGCCAAGGGCGCTAGCGACCGCTACGGCTTCGACTCCGTCTCACGCCGTTGGGGTGATATCTACGACTCCGCGCTGGCCGGGAGCGCTCGCACGCCGAAGCCGTAGCCGGAGTCCAGGCTCCGGCTTGGCGACGAAGCCCGCCAACGGCGGAATCCCTACCAGCGAAAGCAGGGAGACGACCAGCGCCAGAGACCACCAGGGATGGGTTCTGGCGAGTCCGCTGAAGGGACCGCGGGACTGGTGACGGCGAAGTCCGACAAGAGCGAAGCAAAGCAGGCGGCCAAGCAGGAATGCAAGAGTATGAAGCGGGCAGAAAAGGCCGCCTTCCACTCCGTCTTCGGGCCCGAGAAGGCCATGCGCACCTGTGTCAAGGACGAGCAGCCGGAGGCCGCCGAGGAGCAGCGTAATGCTGCCCAGGAGTGCAGGTCCGAGCTCGACGGCGACGCGGCCGAGGCTGCGCGCAACGAGAAGGCCGCGGGCAAGGGCGAGTCGAAGGGCAAGGGCAACGCCTTCGGTAAGTGCGTCAGCTCGAAGGTCAAGGCAGAGAAGCGCTCCGACGTCAGCGAGTTCAAGAACGCTGCCAAGGAATGCAAGGCCGAACGAGCCGATGAGGGCTTCGCCGGTTCGCATGAGAACCAGAGCTTTCAGGACTTTTACGGGAGCAGCGAGAGCCAAGGCAAGAATGCATTCGGGAAGTGCGTCAGCTCGAAGTCCAAGGAGGCTGAGTCCGGCGACGATGGCGAGGAAGAGGTCGAGGAGGCCGAAGCCGCCTAGCGAGAAAGGATCCGCCCCGCCGGCGCGGCCGACCCTTCGACCGAGCCATCCGCTGACCGAAGCTCAGCGGGTGGCTTTCGTCGTTCCTGGCCCGGTGGGGCCGGAGGTCGAGCCTCGGATCTGGATCAGGCGAAGCGGCGCAGGGCGAGCCTGGCCAGGCCGCCGTATGCGGCGGTGAGCGCCAGCAGGTGCCCGGCCGCGACCCAGAGGCTCGGGCCGGCGGAGTCGAGGGCTCCCTGAAGCGCCCGGAGACTGGGGTCGAAGGGGAAGGCGGCGGTGACCACGCCGATCACGTCGAACAGCGTCGGGCTGACCGTGCCCGAGGGCACCAACGAGAGGAAGGCGATCGGCAGCGAGACCATGAATGCCAGAAGCGAGGCCGCCCGCACCTCCCTCGCCGCGCCTCCGATGGCGGCACCGAAGGCGGCAAAGGCGGCGCCACCGGCGATGATCGCGGGCAACCACAGTGGGAACCGGCTCCAGTCGAGGGCCACAAACGGGGCTATCGCCAACAACATCAGCAGCGTCACCGCGAGCGCTGCGATCATTCCCAACAGGATCTTCTCCACCAGCAGGCCGCTCTTGGTGATCAGATCGCGGACCAGGCGGCTGAAGGCGTTCTCCTCGCGCTCGGCGGCGAGCGAGCCGGCGACCAGGAGCATGGTCACGAACATCAGGGTGATCGTCGCCGCGACCGAGATCGCGAACACGTCCAGCGAGGGAGCGTCGCCGCTGACCACCTCCTTGTCGACCAGGATCGGCTGGGTGACCGCACCCAAGAGGTCGTCGGCGACGTCGAGGTTCTCCGCGGCGAGCGAGCTGAACTCGATCACCTGTTCCAGGGCCTCGCGGTCGGGGCTGTTGGGCGGTAGCTCGTCGCGGACGTCCATCAGGATCTCCGCCGAGCGCTGCAGGCCGATCACCTCGAAGCCCTGGCCGAGGAAGCTGAACCCGCCGCCCTCCAGGAGGATGTTGAGGTAGCCGACGGCGACTTCGTTGACCTGGCGGGAGATCCGCAGGTTGGCGTCGGCGAGCAGCGAGTTGATCCGCTCGTCGACCAGATCGCCCTTGACCGGATCCTCCTCGTTGACGAGCACGCTCACCGTCGGTTGCTCGGGAGTGAGGCCGCTGAGCGACTGGAGCTTGTCGATCAGGTCGGCCGGGAGGATGAGCGCGCCGAGGACGTCACCGGAGGTGACCAGCTCGCGGGCCTCCTCCCTGGATTGGACCCGGACGCATTCGATCCGCTCGCAGAGCTCATCTCGAGCACCGAGGATGTCGAACTCCTCGCCGCCGACGTTGAGCGGGGTGTCGGTGGGGACCTCGTTGAGGAAGGCGACGCGCGGCTTGTCGGGACCGCCGGAGAGCGCCAGGCCGATCAGGACCGCGATCACGATCGGGTAGATGACCAGCAGGGCGGTGACGATCGGGGTCCGCCGCAGCAGCCTCAGGTCCTTGAGCAAGATCCAGCGCATCAGTGGCCGCGCTCGCGGAGAAAGTCGACGAAGGCGGATTCGAAGTCGCCGGCGGCCGACTCCGGCGTGGCGGCGTGGAGGCCGGCGACGTCGCCGTCGAAGAGGACCTCCCCGTCGGCCAGGACCAGCATGCGGTCGCCGTAGCGCTCGGCCTCGCTGATGTTGTGGGTGGTGAAGATCACCGTCGTCCCTCCCTGCGCCAGCTCCAACACGAACTCCCAAAGACGCGCCCGCTGGCGGGGATCGAGCCCGGTCGAGGGCTCATCGAGCAGCAGCACGGCCGGATCGGCGAGCAGTCCGATGGCGATGTTGATGCGCTGCTGGTTCCCCCCCGAGAGGGTTCCGGCGCGATCGTCGCGCCGATCGCCGAGGGCGGTCTGGGTGAGCATCCGCTCGACCGTGGCCTCGACGTCGTCGACCCGCTCGAGCCGGGCGAACAGGCGCAGGTTCTCGGCGACCGTCAACCGCCGGTAGATCGCCGCCCGCTGGGGGACGAAGCCGACGCGCTGAGCCCTCACCTCGACCTCGCCCGACTCGGGACGAAGGGTCCCCGCGAGGATCGAGAGTAGGGTCGTCTTGCCCGCCCCGTTTGGGCCGATCACCGCCAGCAGCTCTCCCGAGGCGGCTGCGAAGCCGACATCGCGCAGGGCCTGTCTGTCCCCGTAGCTCTTGCGAAGCGAGGACACCTCGATCGCGGCGTCGGGGGTTGTGGTTGGGGATGGCATGCGCGGAACGGTAGAGCGTCGGGGGTGCGGACCTGTCGCCCCGGCGGCCGTCCGGCGTCGCCGTCGGCGCGGACGCTCTCATCGTCGGCGCGGAGTGCCAACCGTCCGCGAGGGCCCTAGGGTGCGTGAGATGCGGATTCTCTTCATAGGCGACGTGGTCGGGAGCCCCGGGCGGAGGGCTTGCGCGGTGGCTGTCCCGCCGCTGCGCGAGTCGCACCGGATCGACGTCTGCGTCGTCAACGGGGAGAACTCGGCCGGGGGGCTGGGCATCAACGAACGCTGCGCCCGCGACCTCTTCGATGCGGGAGCCGATGCCATCACCCTCGGCAACCACGCCTTCCGCCAGCGCGACTCCTACGCGCTGCTGGACCGCGAGGAGCGCATCGTCAGGCCTGCCAACTACCCGCTCTCCAACCCCGGGAGGGGCTCGACCGTGATTGATATCGGCGGGCGCAAGCTCGGGATCCTCAGCCTCTCCGGGGCGATGCAGCTGCAGGTGGCGCGGGCGCCGTTTCCCGCCGCCGACGCCGAGGTCGGGGCGTTGCGACGAGCGGGCGCCGAGGTGATCCTGGTGGACTTTCACGCCGAGGTAACCAGCGAGAAGGTCGCGCTCGGCTGGCACCTCGACGGGGAGGTGGCCGCGGTGCTGGGGACCCACACCCACGTCCCCACCGCCGACGCGAGAGTGCTTCCCGGGGGCACCGCCCACATCACCGACGTCGGCATGACCGGACCGCGTCAGAGCATCCTCGGGGTGCGGATCGAGGACGCGATCCAGAGCTTCACCACCCAGATGCCGACCCGGTTCAAGACCGCCGACGCGGACGTCTGGATCAACGCCGTGGTGGTCGAGGTGGGAGACGACGGTCTGGCGACCTCGATCGAGCAGGTACTGGAGCCGGTCGAGGCCTGAGGACCGGCGCGGACCTCGGGGTCGATGAGCGCCGCGTTTACTACCGCTACGGGCATCGACGTGTCTCTCACTGGAGCTGCTTACCTGGCGAGGCCGCTGATCAGCCGCGCGGCAGCGGCGACCAGCCGCTCGCGGGGGACCTCGGGATGTCGCTGCCACCAGAGCACCATCGAGGCGAGCCCGCCGCGCAGGATCTCCGCGGTCGGCTCGAGCTCGTCGGCGGGAACATCCAGCTCGAGGCGCTCGAGCATGGTCTCGAGCACCGCCCGGGCCCGGTCGACCACCGCCAGCCGGCCGGCGCGGATCTCGGAGTCGCCGCCGGCGTCGGCAAACAGCATCTGCCAACCGTGCGGGTTGTCGGCAGCGTAGAGGAGCCGCTGGTAGCTTTTCCCTCGAACTCTGGAGGCCCAAGTGGAAGACGCCTACGAAGTCGATCCGGTCCACGGATCCCGGTACCGGTTCGAACCGGTCGGGAACGACGGGCTCCTGGTCGAAACGGTGATTGACCCGGGTGGC
>JBPCOO010000062.1:0-7701 GCA_051000155.1 Solirubrobacterales bacterium
CCACTCTCGACCCCGATCGGGACTTCCCGGAGCGAAGCGAGGATCTGCTCGAGTGGACCAGAGGCCGAGAAGTCTGGGCCAAGCAGGATCTGGTGGTGATCCGGGCGGATTACCGGTAAGTCGACGACGCGGAGAGGTCTGAGGCCGCATATGGGCACCAAGTGTCGGTGCGTTGAGCGGCAACGCTCCCAGAACCCCAACTCGCGAACGACGTTGCAGGCCGAGACCCCCGCGAAACGCTACTCGACGGGTTCGACGACCTCGTCGTCGCGACCGGCGAGGCGGTCACGACCACGCTGGACGGCGGCGAGGAACTTCTGCAGGTTGACCTCGAGGGTCGAAAGGATCTCGTCGGCGTAGTCCTCGGCTCCGAGGCGGATTTGGCGCTCGGTGTCGCGGGCGTCCTCGAGGATCTCCTCGGCGCCGCGCTCCGCCTGCTTGTAGACCTCTTCCTCGCTGATCAGGCGGGCCTGCTGGTCGCGGGCCTCCTTGACCACTCGCTCGGCCTCGCGCTTGGCCTCGGCCAGCATCTCCTGCCGCTCCTTGACGATCCAGCGGGCCTGCTTGATCTCCTCGGGGATCGTCGCCCGCATCTGGTCGAGCAGGTCGTAGATCTCCTCCCGATCCACGCGCACCTGGTCGGTCAGGGGGACCGGCCTGGCGTTGTGAATCAGGTCGTCGAGTTTGTCAATCAGTACGAGTACGTCCATGGTGCGGCTAAAGATTACGGATAAGCAGGCGGTTCCCTTGTCCCGGTGTGCTTTCGGCGCCGGTTTGCAAGCTCCTGCCCAGGTCGGGAGCGATCATCGCTCGATCCTCTCCGCGAGCGCGACCGCCACCTCTTCGGGCACCAGATCGCTGACGTCGCCGCCAAAGGTAGCCAGCTCCTTGACCCCGGTGGAAGAGAGAAAGCTGTACTCGGGCGAGGCCATCACGTAGGTCGACTCGATGTCCGAGGCGAGCTTGCGGTTGAGCTGGTTCATCTCGAATTCGTACTCGAAGTCGCTGATCGCGCGCAGTCCCTTGACGATCGTGCACGCCCCCCGTTCCCGGGCGAAGTCCACCAGCAGCGCCGAGAACACCTCGACCTCGACGTTCTCCAGGTCGATCTCCGCCAGCGCGTTGCGGATGAAGTCCGCCCGTTCCTCCGCGGTGAACAGCCGCTTGCTCTTGCGGACGGGCTGGTCGACCACGCCGACCAGGACCTCGTCAAAGATCCGGGCGGTCCGGCTGATGATGTCGAGATGACCGTTGGTGACCGGGTCATAGCTGCCCGGACAGATCGCCTTGCCGCTCATCTCGCACCCTCCGGCACGCCGTAGATCCTGATCATGCTGCCGCCGTAGCTGCGCTCCCGCACCAACTCGAGCTCCAGCTCGATCGGATCGCCACTCGCCGACTCGCAGACCACGCGGGCATTGGCGGCGAGGTGGGGCGGCAACGCTTTGTCTAGCTCCGGGCCGATAAGAGCGGCGAGTCTATAGGGCGGGTCGCAGAAGACGAGGTCGTAGCCCCCCGTCGGGGGAGGCGTCCGCGCTAGCCACCGGACCGAATCGCCGGCGACGATCTCGGTCTTCGCCTCGGCCCCCAGCAGAGCCGCGTTGGAGGCGGCGAGCTTGGGATCGCGGTCGACGAGGGTGGCGTGGGCGGCGCCGCGGGAGAGCGCCTCCAGACCGTAGGCGCCGGAGCCGCAATAGAGATCCAGCACCCTGCCACCCGGCGATCCGAGCATCGAGAAGACGGCCTCGCGGACCCGTTCGGTGGTCGGTCGGACCTCCTCCCCCCTCCCCGGAGAACGCAGGCGTCGACCGCCGTGGGCGCCGGCCACGATCCGAAGCGATCGCTCAGGCGCCATCGACGCTAGGCGGCGATCTGGCTGACGCGTTCGTCGCCGAAGCGCTCGCGGACCGCGATCATCGAGGGGCCGAGGAGGGGATCGTCGAGGCCGTCGCAGGCTTCGAGCACCGCGAAGGCGTCATCGCGCGCGAGCCCCAGCAGCTCGGCGTCCTCGGGCAGGCTGGCGACGCGGAATCGTGGGAGCCCGCTCTGCCGTGTGCCCAGGACCTCGCCCTCGCCACGGAGCGCGAGATCCACCTCGGCCAGCCGGAAGCCGTCCGACTCTCCCTTGATCGCCTCCAATCGTGCGCTCGCCGAGGCGGCCAGCGACTCGCCGGCGCTGGGGAAGAGGATGCAGTGGGAGGCGTGGGAGCCGCGCCCGATCCGACCGCGGAGCTGGTGGAGCTGGCTCAGGCCGTAGCGGTCGGCGGCCTCGATCACCATCACGGCCGCGTTGGGGACGTCCACGCCAACCTCGATCACGCTGGTTGCGACCAGCACGTCGGCGTCGCCGGACGCGAACCGCTCCATCGCCTCGGACTTACGGGCCGACGGCATCTGACCGTGCATGACGACCAGCTCGAGGCCGGCAAGCTCCCCCACGCGCAAGCGCTCGGCCTCGGCCTCGACCGCCTTTCCCTGATCGCCCTCCGATTCGCTCACCAGGGGACAAACGATGTAGACCTGTCTGCCCGCTACGACCTGCTTGCGGATGAAGCCATAGGCGCCGGGACGACGATCCTCACCGACCACCCAGGTTCTGATCGGCTGCCTGCCCGCCGGCAGCTCGCGAAGGGTCGAGACGTCGAGGTCGCCGAAGGCGGTCAACGAGAGCGTCCGCGGGATCGGGGTGGCGGTCATGTGGAGGGCGTGCGGCGCCAGCTCGCCCGGGCCCTTGGAATCGAGAAGTCGCCGCTGGGTGACCCCGAATCGGTGTTGCTCGTCGATTACGACCACACCGAGCCGCGCGAACTCGACCGCGGGTTCGATCAAGGCGTGGGTGCCAACGATCAAGCCCAGCTCACCGGTCGCCAGCCGCTCGAGCGTCTCCCGCTTCCGGGCCACCGAGGTCGAGCCGGTCAGAAGCGCCGCCGGAAGCGGCGTCCCTGCCAGCAGCGAGTCGAGAGTGGCGAAGTGCTGCTCGGCGAGCGTCTCGGTCGGCGCCATCAGCGCCGCCTGGGCGCCGGACTCGATCGCGCGCAGCATCGCGTAGAGGGCCACCACCGTCTTACCCGAGCCGACCTCCCCCATTAGCAGCCGCTGCATCGCACGTCCCCCGCCGAGGTCGGTGTCCACCTCCCCACAGGCCCGGCGCTGGTCCGCGGTCGGGGTGAACGGCAGCGAAGCGATCCAGCCGGCTGTAAGCGCTCCGGGCGTCTCCAGCCGGAGCCCGGGTCGCTCCTGCTCCCGCTCGGTTCGGCGTACCGCGAGGGCGAGCTGGTGGAGGAAGAGCTCCTCGTAAGCCAAGCGCCGGCGAGCCGCAGTGATGTCGTCGGAGTCGCGGGGAAAGTGGGCCGCCACGCGCGCATCGGCGGCGCCGATCAACCCGCGAGCCCTCCGCACGCGGGCCGGCAGCGGCTCGGGAAGCGAGCGGGCATGGACCAGCGCCGCCCAAGCCCACTCGCGAATCCGCTGCTCGCGCAGCCCCTCGGTGCGGGGATGGACGGCGACGATGCCGGTGGCGTGGATCCCGGGCGGCGGGCGGGCGGGCCCGCGAACGGGATCGGGCAAACCGGCGTCACCGGAAACCGCGCTCAACACCTCGTACTCGCTCACCCGGAAGCCGCGCCGGTCGAGCTTGCCGGAGATCGCCAGCCGGGTCCCCGGGATGAGCTTCTCCGCCAGCCACGCCTGGTTGAACCAACTCGCCGTGAGCGTCCCGGTGCCGTCGGTGACGACCGCTTCGACGACGGACAGCCGCCTCCTTGGGATCCGCTTGAGCGCGGCACCGCGGACCTCGACCTCGAGCGTCGCCGAGGCACCGAGCTTCAACTCGGCGACGGTTGCTCGTTCGCTGCGGTCACGGTAGCCGTGAGGGAAGTGCTCGACCACGTCGGCAAGCGTGTGCAGGCCGATGCCGGCCGCGGCGGCGGCGATCTTGGGACCCACGCCCCGGAGCGTTTGGAGCGGGGTATCGAGCGGGTGCGGTCGAGGCGAGCGGAGAACCCCTAGCTGGGCGGCCCGGTCGGGCGCCTCTCCGCCGAGTGCGGGCGGGTCGTCGGCTACGGAGTGGAGGGCTCGCTCGGGTGAATCCACTCGCCCAGAGTAGGCCAGGGTGCCGCCGGAACCGCGTCGCTACCCTGGATCGCGATGGGGAAGATCGAAGAGCGCATCGCCGAGCTGGGTATTGAACTGCCCTCCCCGTTCGCGCCGCCCCCGGGGGTGGAGTTCTCCTTCGAGCTGGTCAGCGTACGCGGCAATCTCGCTTATGTCTCCGGCCATGGTCCGATCGACGGCACTGAGGTGCTGGTTGCGGGCAAGGTTGGTGAGCGGGTGAGCGCGGAGGAGGCAAACCGGGCGGCCCGGCTAAGCGGGCTTTCGATTCTCACCTCGCTACGGGACGAGCTGGGCGAACTCGACCGGGTCAGCCGCTGGGTGAAGGCGCTTGGCCTGGTCAACTGCGCTCCCGGCTTCAACGCCACGCCCGGCGTGATCAACGGCTTCAGCGAACTGATCATCGACATCTGGGGTGAGGCGGGGCGA
Organism: Solirubrobacterales bacterium; assembly: GCA_051000155.1. Taxonomy (GTDB): domain Bacteria; phylum Actinomycetota; class Thermoleophilia; order Solirubrobacterales; family 70-9; genus CAXMST01. The sequence continues at coordinate 4,540 of JBPCOO010000062.1, forward strand.
CACTCGCGCTCGGCGATCGGCGCCTCGGAGCTGCCCTTCGACATGACGGTCGAGGTCGAGGCGATCGTCGAGGTCTCCGGATGAGCCGGCGTCGCATCTTCGCCGGGACCGGCCGGCCCGAGCCCGAGCCGGCGGAGGGTATCGCCTCGAACGGGCTCGAGCGGGAATCCGTCTGGGACTACCCCCGCCCGCCACGGGTGGAGGCGGAGCCCCGCCGGGTCGAGGTGCGTCTCGGCGGGGTCGAGATCGCCGTCAGCGAGGCGGCGCTACGGGTACTCGAGACCTCCCACCCGCCGGCGATCTACATCCCGCCCGCCGATATCGCCCCCGAAGCCCTCGAGCCGGCGCACGGGACGAGCTTTTGCGAGTGGAAGGGGACCGCGCGCTACTTCGACGTGGTCGCGGGCGAGGCTCGCGAGCGGCGTGTCGGCTGGACCTACCCGGCGCCCACGGTCGGCTTCGAGGCGCTTGCCGACCACGTCTCCTTCTATCCCGGGCGACTCGAATGCACCCTCGGCGGCGAGCCGGTCAGCGCCCAGCCCGGCAACTTCTACGGTGGCTGGCTCACGGCCGAGATCGTCGGGCCGGTGAAAGGGCCGCCGGGGAGCGAGCTCTGGTGAGCGGGGCGGCCCCGACCAACCCCCGGTCGACGACGACGTCAGCGACGGTTCGACCCCGGGCAATCGGGGAACGTCCACTAGCTAGCGAGCCAACGAAACTACTGGGCCGCCAGCAGCCACCAGTAGGCGCGCTGCCCGCCGAAGTGAAGCTCCACCTCGATCCCCTCGGGGGTCATCGAGCCGACCTCCTCCAGGGGGATCGGCGCGTCCTCGCCACCGATCACGGTGAGTAACTCGGCCCCGTCGGCGAGCCGGGAGATGGTTTCGGCCAGGGTGGATCCCGCCCCGCCCCAGCTACCGATCTCCCCATCGAGGAAGCCGACGGCGTCTCCGCGGACGAACCTGCCGTCGCGGTCGTCGCGAGCGGCGGGCGCAATCGCTCCCACCCGGACCTCGGACAGCACCTCCTCAAAGAGGGAAGTGACCTCGTCGGCCGAGGAGCGCGGATCGAACTCCACCATCGCCGCGAGCGCCGCCTGCTGGGTGATGCAGTCGACTACCCGCGCGGGCCGCTCGCTCAGCTCGACCGCACGCTCGGCTGCCATCACCACGTTCGGCGAGTTGGGAAGAATCAGAACCTGCTCGGCCGGAACCGAATGGAGCGCCGCAAGCAACTCGTCGGTCGAGGGATTCATGGTCGAGCCGCCGTCCACCACGATCGCGCCGAGACCTTCGAAAAGGTCCCTCAGCCCCCGGCCCGAGGCAACCGCGACAACCCCCGAGATGGCCTGCTCGCGATCGGGGGACAGTCGGTCCTCCCGCGCCGCCATCTGCGCGCGCATATCGGCCTCGTCGACGTTGCTCACCTCTCCGACCTCCTCGAAGAGGGCGCGGGCCGCGGGTGGTCCGTCGGTGTGGACGTGCACCTTGAGCGTCTGCTCGTCGCCGACCACGAGCACGGAGTCCCCGAGCTGCTCGAGCAGGGGGACGAAAGCCTCTCCGTCGAGGCCCTCACCGGAGACGATGAAGTTGACGCAGTAGCGGTAGCGGCTGTCGGTGTGGTGGGGAACCGAGAGCCTCGCCGGCGCCTGGGCCGCTACCTCGATCCCGCTCTCTTCACCGCGCAGTCCAGCCAGGGCTCCGGCCAGAATGAGAACGAGTCCGTGGGCGCCGGCGTCGACCACCCCCGCCTCGGCGAGCACGTCGAGTTGATCGGTGGTCCGCTTGACAGCCCGCTCACCGGCCACCGTCATCGCCTCGACCACCTCGGCCAGAACCTGATCCTGGCGGTCGCCGGCGTGGTCGGAAGCCAGTCGCCGAGTCTCCTGGTCCAGCTTGGTTAGGTGCCGGGTCGCGGCATGGGCCATCGCCCTGACCACGGTCAGCATCGTGCCCTCGGCCGGGTTCCGCACCGACTCGTAGGCGGCGTCGGCGGCGCGGGAGAAGGCGGAGGCGACCAGCACCGGATCGACCAGCTCCCCGGGTCGGGTCGCCAGCTCCTCGGCGGCACCACGGACGATCTGGCTGAGGATGACTCCGGAGTTGCCGCGGGCGCCCATCAGCGCCGCCCGCGCGACCGCGCTGACGATCTCGGTGCGATCGGCGGAGGGGCCGGCCTCGTTGCCGACGCGATCGAGCTCAGCCAGCACCGCCCGCATCGTCAGCGTCATGTTGTCGCCGGTATCGCCGTCGGCGACCGGGAAGACGTTGAGGTCGTTGACCTCCTGCCGACGTGACTCGAGGTGTCCGTAGGCGGACTCGACCACGCGGCGGAAGCGCTCTACTGAAGGGTCCGGCACGGCGCCGCAATATAGGGGCGGCGGGGGCGGCGCGCCGAGCGCCTAGAAGGCTTTGGCGACCTTGTTGGCCTTGAGGCAGCGGGTGCAGACGTAGACGCGCTGGGGCCCGGAGCCCTCGTCGATCCGGACCTTCTGGAGGTTCGGGTTGAAGCGGCGACGGGTAGCGACCATCGAGTGGCTTCGCGAGTTACCGGTCGCCGGCTTCTTGCCGCAGCTATGACATACCTTGGCCATCGGGGGCGGCATGCTAGCGCACCGTTGGTAGGTTCCTCCGGTGAGCACGATCGTCGCCATCCCGGCCAGCCTTCGCGCGAACTCAAACAACCTCAAGCTACTCCGCGCCGCGCGCGAGCTGGCCCCCCGGGGCGTCGAGCTCCGGATCGAGCGCTTGCTGGACATCCCACCTTACGACGGCGATGTCGAAGAGCGGGATGGGATTCCCGACCGGGCCTCCGAGCTGAAGGAGCTGCTCGCAAGCGCCGACGGCCTGCTGATCTCGACCCCCGAGTACAACCGCGGCCTCCCCGGCGTGGCCAAGAACGCGATCGACTGGCTCTCGCGGCCGCCGGATGACCGCGACCGCGTCTTCGCCGGGCTCCCCGGGGCCGTGATCGGCTCCGCCGGGGGCAGCGCCTCGCGCGTCGCCCAGGAAAGTTGGGTGACGACCTTCCGCTACCTGAAGATGCACACCTACAGCGGCCATTCCTTATTCGTGGCCCGCGGCTGGGAGAAGTTCGACGAGGACGGCAGACTCACCGACGAGGGCACTCGCGACCAGCTCACGACGCTCGTCGCCGACTTCG
>JBPCOO010000131.1:0-3398 GCA_051000155.1 Solirubrobacterales bacterium
CGACCTTGTCGATTACCTGGCCACCCGGATTGGGGCGCAGCTGGATGGCGGAGCTGCCGTCGGCGCCGGCGGCAGGATACGTTCTCGTTGACAAGCCCGCCGGAGTCAGCTCCCACACCGTCGTCTCCCGGGTACGTCGCAGCCACGATCTGCGGGGCGGTCACGCCGGAACCCTCGACCCGTTTGCGACCGGGCTGCTCGTGGTCTTGCTCGGGCGGGCCACCCGACTTCAGCGCTACGTCCTCGGCCTGCCGAAGACATACGTAGCCACCGCTCGGCTTGGATGGCGCTCGAGCACTGGGGATCCGGAAGGGGAGCTGACGCACACGGGGAGGGTCCCGGAGGAGCTCTCCCTCCCGACGGGACGGATCTGCCAACGGGTGCCGCTCACCTCGGCGGTGAAGGTGGACGGGGAGCGCCTCTACAAGAAGGCTCACCGTGGCGAGGATGCCGAGCGCCCGGTACGCGAGATCGAGGTCTACCGGGCGGAGCTGATCGATCGGGCCGAAGACCGCGCCCGGTTTGAGATTCGCTGCTCGGCGGGGACCTACATCCGGACGCTGATCGAGGAGCTCGGCGATGCTTATTGCCTCGAGCTGCGCCGGACCGAGGTCGGCTCCCTGCGGCTTGCCGATGCGAGCCCGGGGATCCGCCCGGTTGACGGGCTGGTCAGCCATCTCCCGGCGCGGGAGCTGAGCCAGGCCGACGCGCTGGACGTCATCCACGGTCGCCGGATCGACCCAGGCCACAGCTCGGAAGGAGAGCCCGTTCGGCTGCTCGCGGGCGACAGGCTGTTGGCGATCGCGCGCCTGGGCGAGGAGGGTTTCCGGACCGAGGTCGTGCTGGCGTGAGAAGGTTGGGGCCGTGACCATCGCCGTCAGCCGTCTCTCCGAGGTCTCATCTCGCCCGCGCCGGGTTGCGATCGGCACCTTCGATGGGGTCCACGTCGGCCACCGGGCGGTGATCGGCGACGCCGACACGGTGCTCACCTTCGATCCTCACCCGATGGAGGTGATTCACCCGGGGGCGGCGCCCAAGCTACTGATGGCTCAAGCCGTCAAGCGCGACGTGATCGAGGGCCTCGGAGTTGAAGAGCTGGTGGTGATCCCCTTCGATCGCGAGTTCGCCTCGATCGATCCCGTGGCCTTCTGCGAGGAGATCCTGGTGGGGAGCCTCGACGCCAAGGCGGTTTCGGTGGGGGAGAACTTCCGCTTCGGAGCGAAGGCCCGGGGCACTCCCGAGCTGCTCCGATCGCGCCAGGAGTTCACCACCCGGGAGGTGCCGCTGATAGAGGTCGATGGGGAGACGGTCTCCTCGACCCGAATCAGGGCGCTGGTCGGGGCAGGGGAGGTGGATCTCGCCGCGCGATGTCTGGGAGCGCCCTTCATCTTGGAGGGCGAGGTCGTCGGCGGCGACCGTCGGGGTCGGAATCTCGGCTTTCCCACCGCCAACATCGTTCCCGACGACTCGCTCGTCTTCCCCGGCCACGGCGTCTACGCCGCTTTCGCCCACGGTCGTCCCGCCGCAGTCAGCATTGGCGTCCGCCCGACCTTCGAAACCGGGCGAGGGGTGCTGATCGAGACCTACATCATCGACTTCGACGGTGATCTCTACGGCAAGACCCTCAGGGTGGCCTTCGTGGAGCGCCTGCGGGGGGAAAAGCGGTTCGCCGGGACCGAGGAGCTAATCGCCCAGATGCACCGCGACGTCGCCGCCGCCAAGCGGGTGTGCGAGCGCTTTTCCGGTGGAGGGTCGGTGGGGTGAATCCGGTGTCGGTGGTGGCGGCCGTGGCCGGCAGCGGCGACCCGGGGTCGTTCGCTACCGAGTCGGGACGCGCCCGGGGCCGGGGCGCCCTATCCTCTCGGGCCGCAATATGTCTCTGACCAAGGAAAAGAAAGAGGAGCTCGTCACCAAGTACGGGCGCGATGGTGAGGACACCGGCTCGACCGAGGTCCAGGTTGCGCTTCTGACCGAGCGCATCAACGAGCTCACCGAGCACCTGCGAACGCACTCCAAGGACCACCACAGCCGCCGCGGGCTCCTGATGCTCGTCGGCCGCCGGCGCCGCTTGCTTCGCTATCTCGAGCGCAGCAATCTCGAGGGCTACCGCGAGCTCGTCTCCGAGCTCGGCCTCCGTCGTTGATCGAGGTCGGGGCGAAGGCCCCCGACTTCACCCTCACCGACCAAAAGGGCACCGCGATCTCGCTCGCCGACTTCGCCGGCAGCAAGCTGGTGCTCTGCTTCTACCCGCTCGACTTCAGCCCGGTCTGCACCGATCAGCTCTCCGTCTATCAAGAGGTCCTAGGCGAAATTGAGGCCCGGGGGGGCAGGCTGGCGGGGATCAGCGTCGACTCGCAGGTTTGCCACAAGGCCTTCGCCGAGAGGATCGGCACCGAGATCCCGTTGCTGGCCGACTTCCATCCCAAGGGCGAAGTCTGCGAGGCCTACGACGCCCTGATCGCCGAGCGGGGCCACGCCAACCGTTCGCTCGTCCTGGTCGAAGATGGCGAGGTACGGTGGGTCCATGAGGCATCGACGCCGCTCGAGATCCCGGGAGCGAATCTGATCTTCGACGCGCTCGAGTCGACCTCCTAGCCACCCGTGGCCGACGAGCTCGGCAGCGCCGAGGTGCCGCCGGTCGGGCTCGAGGACCACGCCCGGGGGGAGGGCCCGGAGGTGATTCTCTATCTCGATCTCGCCTGCCCGGGCTGCGCCGGGGCCTGGCTCGAGATCCGAGAGCTGCCGCTTCGAACCTGCGTCCGCCACTTCCCGATCGCCAGCAAGCGCCCCCGCTCGCCGGCCTTGCACGCCGCCGTCGAGGCCGCGGCGAAGCGGGGCGGGGAGGACGCGTTCTGGTCGTTCTGGGACGGGCTCTACGAAGACCGTGGCCATGTCGACGACCCCCACCTCTGGGAGCGAGCCGCGCGGCTCGGCCTCGAGGTCGAGCGCTTCGACGCCGATCGCCGCTCCGACGCGGTGGCCGAGCGGGTCCAGCGAGACTTCCGCTCCGGCGTCCGGGCCGGCGTCACCGGAACTCCGACGGCGTTCGCCGCCGGCGCGATCCTCAGCGGGGACACGGTCGCCGGCCTGAGGGCGCTGCTGAGTTGATCCGGGCGGCGAGGGGCGGTGTATCACCTGCTCGCCGACGGCCTGCCGGGCAAGCGCTAGCCGCAATTCGGGGCGTGGCCGGGCGGTCGCCATCCGCGGAGACGTGTAAGGTCCCGCTCACAGCAGAGAAATCTGAAACCAGATGAGGCCGTCATCGGCCGGGATACCGAATCCCGAGCCTGGCGCGACGGCCCAGAAAAGGACAACGAAATAGGTATGAGTATGTTTGACGTTAGCCGCGTCTCCGCCGAGATCGGCGGCGAGGAGATCTCGTTCGAGACCGGCAAGCT
>JBPCOO010000169.1:0-4853 GCA_051000155.1 Solirubrobacterales bacterium
GGTGGCGCCACGCGCTGCTCGCGGGCCTGACGGCCGGGCTGCTCGCTTCAACCCTGGTCGCGGCGCCCCCGGGGTGGTCCATGGGCGCGGCGCTGCTCGCCGTCGTCTGCGTCGCCTCCTCGAGGCAAGAGGCCGCGAGCGGCTGGAGGCTGCTGGTGGGGGTGGCGCTCGCCGCCGCCATCGCGGGCCTCGGGATCGGCGAGGCACGCCTGGCCGCGCTCGAGCCCGACCCGATCGGGGCTCGCGCCGGGCAGAGGGTCGAGGTCGAGGGCTTCGTCGCCGCGGCAGCAAGGCGCTCGGGGGGCGAGGTGCGCGTGCCGATCGAGCTCGAGGTCGGGCGGGTGATGGCGGTCGTCGGAGAGGCCGTCCCCCAGATGCCGATCGGCTCACGCTGGCACCTGGAGGGGACCTTGCGGCGACCGGAGGAGTGGCGCCGGGAGCAGGTCGAGCGAGCCGGGGCCGCCTTCGAGCTCCGGGCGCGGCGGGCGGAGCCGACGACGGGAGCTCGCTCCGGTCTGGACGGCGTGCTCGATCGGATCCGCTCACGCGCCGAGGCCGGGCTCTCGGCCGGGACCGATCCCGAGCGGGCAGCGCTCCTGCGTGGCTTCGTCCTCGGTCAGGACGACCTGGTCGACCCCGTCGTTCGCGAGCGGTTCCAACGCTCCGGATTGGCCCATTTGCTCGCGGTCAGCGGTCAGAACGTGATGCTCCTGGCGGTGCTGGTCGGTGCGATTCTGATCGTCGTCGGAACCGGCCTGCGGACTCGTTTACTGGTGATCCTGGCGGTGATCCTGATCTACGTCCCGATCGCGGGTGCCGGGGCCTCGATCCAGCGCGCGGGGGTCATGGGGGCGGCGGGAATCGGTGCGCTGTTGTTCTCCCGGCCCGCCGACCGCGTCTACCTGCCGTTGCTGGCGGCGGCGGTCACCCTGGCGCTCGACCCCCGCTTTGCCACCGACATCGGCTGGCAGCTCAGCTTCGCGGCTGTGATCGGGATCAGCGCCTGGGCGCCGCGGATCAGCAAGCTGTTGAGCTCCGACCGGGCCCGGGGCGCCGCCGGGGCGCCGGTCGAGCGCCTCCTTCGCGGCCCGCTGGCAGAGGGTGCCGCCCTCACCCTCGCCGCCACCGTCGCTACCGCGCCGTTGCTCGCCCATCACTTCGAGCGCATCTCGATCGCCTCGCTACCGGCCAACCTGATGGCCCTGCCGGCGGTCGCGCCGACGATGTGGCTCGGCATGGCGGCGGGGCTGGCCGGGCAGGTCCCGGCGCTGCCGACGGAGCCGCTCACCTGGCTGGCCGGGCAACTGGTCGGCTACATCGATTGGGTCGCGGGTGCTACCGGCGACCCCGGCTGGGCGGTCCTCGAGACGGGTCTCGCGGCTCCGGGGTCGGTGACGCTCATCTACGTCACCTTGGCTCTCGGCGCTTCGATCCTGCTCGCCGCCGCCGCGCGACGCAAGGGTCTCTGGCGAGTCGCTGGCCCCCTCGGCGTCCCCATAGGGCTGACCGCGCTGCTGGCGGGGGTCGCGTTCGCCTCCGGCGGCTCCGAGCGCGATCCACCGTCGCCGGGTGCGCTTCGGGTGACCGCCTACGACGTCGGTCAGGGCGACGCGACGCTGCTGGAGCCACCGGGCTCTGAGCCGCTGCTGGTCGATGGTGGACCCGCGGGGGGAGGGGTCGTCGCCCAGCTTCGCGAGGACGGCATCACCGAGCTCTCCGCCGTCCTGGCAACCCATGATCAGAGCGATCACGTCGATGGCCTGGTTGACGTGATCGAGCAGATCGAGGTCGAGCGACTCCTGCTCGCGCGCCCGGCGCCAAGCCTGGAGCGGGTTGCGCGTGCCCGCCGGGTCGACGTCCTCGAGCTCGGGGAGCCGCGGAGGCTGCGCGCGGGAAGGGTCCGGCTGACAGTGCTCGGGCCGCGCCTGGAGGCACCCCCCGCGACCGATCCCAATGACGACTCGCTGGTCCTGCTGGTTGAGCTCGGCGGCTACCGGGTGCTGCTCAGCGGCGACGCCGAGAGCCCGGTGTTACCGGATACCGGGCCGATCGACCTGCTCAAGGTCGCCCATCACGGCAGCGAGGATCCGGGGCTGGGCTCCTTGCTCGATCGCACCGGACCGCGCCTCGCCTTCCTCTCCGCGGGTCGCGACAACCGCTACGGCCATCCGAGCGGCGAGACCGTCGCCGAGATCGAGACCCACGGCATCTGCCTGCTGCGCACCGATACCGACGGCGAGGTGGCGATCGAGCTCGGGCCGGGTGGGATCGTCGCGGAGGTCGAGCGACCCGAGGCATCGGCGGGGCGTCCGGGGTGCGCCGAGGTCGCGGGGCCTTCGCCCTGAGGCATCCGAGGCCCTCGAAGCGGACGGGTCTCCCGTCCGGAGGCGCGGTCGCGTCGAGGCAACCCCAGTGCTGATCAAGGCTCCCACGCCTCTCGCCGATCTAGACTCACGCCATGGCCGACGCACTCAAGCCCGCCTACCTGTTCAGCGGTGGCGATGGGGCCAAGCTCGACCGGGCGCTGGCCCGGCTGCGCGAGCGCGCCGAGCGTGGGGGCGGCGCCGGGGCGCTGGAGAGCTTCTCCGCGACCGGATCCGGGGGGCCCGACGTGGACGCGGTCGCCGCCGCTATTCCGGCGATGTCGCTTATGACCGAGGACCGCTACCTGCTGGTGGACGGGGTCGAGCGCTGGCGGGCTCCCCAGGTGAAGGTTCTCGGCGAGGCCATGGGGATGCTGCCACCTCAGACCGTGGTGGTGCTGGTTGCGCGGGGAAAGGCGCCGACCGGGTTGGCGGAGCTAGTGAAGAAGTCCGGGGGCGAGGCGATCGCCTTCGAGGCCCCACGGCGGAAGGAGCTCCCGGCGTGGGTCGTCGCCTCCGCGCGCGAGCGCGGTCTCGCCCTGATCCCCCGGGCCGCAAAGCTCTTGGTCGATCGGGTGGGGGAGAGTACGGTCCGGCTCGCGGGGGAGTTGGACAAGCTGGCGCTCTGGGTGAGCGCGAGCCCGGGGCCCGGCTCCGGGGCCGAGCCGACGCCGGTGGGAGTCGAAGACGTGGAGGCTCTGACGATCGACTCCTCCGAGCGAGCGGGCTGGACGCTGGGGGACGCGATCGTCTCCCGCGACGTGGCGACCGCGGTGGCGGCGGCAGACGGGCTACTCGCCCAGGGGGAAGCGGTGACCCCGCTCGTCTATGGGATGGCCTCGCGCCTGCGTAACGCGCACACGGCCGCCGCCGCGCTCGAGGCGGGGACCCCGCCACGGGAGGTGGAGGGCGCCCTGCCGATGGCGCCCTACCCGGCGAAGATGCTGGTGCGCTCGGTCCGCGGGACGGAGGCGGTCGAGCTCTCAACCGCGCTCGCCGCGGTCGCCGAGCTCGAGTGGTGGAGCCGCGGGGGCTCCAACTACGACGACCGTACGGCCTTGACCCTGGCGGTCAGGAAAGCGGCCGGCGCGCGTTGAGCAAGCCGGGGCGAGGATCGCCCGTTCTCGGTCGGTCGGCGGAGGCGGGCGCCGAATCCGCGCCCTCGGAGGGCGCTACTGCTGGGAGCCCGAGGCGATCCGGGCGGCGAGGCTCTTTTTGCGCGCTCCGGTGTTGCCGTGCATCGCGCCGTGGGAGACGGCCTTGTCAATCTTCGAGATCAGGTCCTTGTGCTCGACCGCGATCCGCTCGGCATCGCCTTCCTCGACGGCACTCTCGAGCCGGCGGAAATAGGTCTTGACCGCGCTGGTGAAGCGGCGATTCTCCTTGCGCTCCCGCTCGGTGCGGGCGATGCGCTTCTTCTGTGATGCGATGTTGGCCATGGGCGGCGGCGTACTTTAGCGATCCGATGGACGAACGCCGCCGCGACAGCCAAGCCACCCGACCCGGGGACACGCCCCCTCGGACCGGCGCCGCACCGCCGCGGCCCGAGCCCGACGCCGACGTCGCGGTCGAGACGGCGCAGCTCGAGGGCGAGGAGGGCAACGCCGAGAGCGGTCGACTCGGCCGCTCGACCGCCTTCTTTTCGATCGCCACCGGCGCCTCGCGCCTGCTCGGTCTGGTCCGGGAGATAGTCGCCGCCAGCTATTTCGGCATCGGCGCCGCGATGAGCGCGTTCACGATCGCCTTCCAGCTCCCGAACCTGGTCCGGATGCTGTTCGCGGACGCGGCGTTGCAGGCGGCCTTCGTCCCGGTCTTCACCGAACAGCTCGAGCAGGGCAAGAAGGCGAGCGCGTTCCGGCTCGCCTCGACCCTGTTCTTCTTGGTCACCCTCGTCCTCGGGCTGGTCACCGGGCTGTTCATCATCTTCGCTCCCTGGATAGTCCCCCTGTTCGCTCCGGGGTTCGAGACCGACTCGGCGGTCGAGGACCTCACCATCAACCTCGCTCGGCTGATGTTCCCGATCCTGGTGATGCTGGGGATCTCGGGGATGGTCGTCGGCGTCCTCAACAGCTACAACCGCTTCGGCGTGTTCGCGATCGCTCCGTTCTTTTGGAACGTCGCGATCATCGCCGTGCTGGTTGGCCTCGCGCCCGCCTTCCCCGAGGGCGACGAGATCTACGCATATGCGATCGGGGTGGTGGTGGGCACCGTGATCCAACTGGCGATGGTCTCCTGGGATCTGCGCAATACGCCGTTCTCGCTGCGGCGCGTGTTCGCCTGGCGGGGCGAGCTGGTCAAGCGGGTGCTGGTGCTGATGCTGCCGGTCACCCTCAGCCTCGGGCTGATCAACTTCAACCTCTCGATCAACAGCATCTTCGCGACCCTGGTCGACGGCACCCTGCCGGTCTCGGGAACCGAGCTGAGCAAGGTGGCACCGGCTGGAATCGACAAGGCCTTTCGCATCTACATGCTGCCCCAGGGGATGTTCAG
>JBPCOO010000183.1:0-3533 GCA_051000155.1 Solirubrobacterales bacterium
ACCGGCGGGGCGCTGCGTGCCGCCTCGGAGGTGATCGCCGACTCGGGGGCCGTGCTGGTCCTCTCCGGCGACGTGCCGCTGATCTCGGCGACGATGATCGAGGAGTTGCTGGCGATCCATTCGCGTAACTACGCGCAGGCAACCGTGCTCACCACCATCCTTCCCGACCCGACCGGCTACGGCCGCGTGGTCAGAGACCGCGACGGCCACGTGATCAAGGTGGTCGAGACCAAGGAGGCCGGCGATGCCACCGATGAGCAGCTCTCCATCAACGAGATCAACGCCGGCATCTACGTCTTCGACTCCGCAGCCCTCAACGAGGCACTCGAGCGGATCGACAACGACAACGCCCAGGGCGAGTACTACGCCCCCGACGTGCTCCCGCGCATCCGCGAGGCCGGAGGTAGGGTGGTCGCCCACATCGCCGACGATCCCAACGTCATCCTCGGCGTCAACGATCGGATCGATCTGGCGATGGTCGAGGCCGAGGCCCGGCGGCTGATCTGCGAGCGGCACATGGAGGCTGGAGTGACGATCGTCGATCCTCTCACCACCTGGATCGAGGTGGAGGTGAAGATCGCAGCCGACACCCGGATCGAGCCGGGCTGCTCGCTGATGGGTGCCACCAGGGTCCACACCGGCTCGGTCGTCGGTCCTCACACCACCCTGATCGACTCCGAGATCGGCGCGCAGGTGACGGTGCCGCACTCCTATCTGATCGAGGCCCGGGTCGGTGACCGCGCCTCCGTCGGCCCGTTCGCCTACCTGCGACCCGGGGCGCAGCTAGAGGACGGCTCCAAGGCGGGGACCTTCGTCGAGATCAAGAACTCGGTCATCGGCGAGGGAGCAAAGGTTCCTCACCTCTCCTACATCGGCGATGCCGACATCGGTCCCGGCACCAACCTCGGCGCCGCCACCATCACCGCCAACTATGACGGCCGCGCCAAACACCGGACCCGCATCGGCAAGGAGGTGCGCACCGGGGTGGACACGACCCTGGTCGCGCCGGTCGAGGTTGGCGACGGCGCCTACACTGGGGCCGGGTCGGTGATCACCAGCGACGTCCCCGAGGGCTCCCTCGCCCTCTCCAGGCCAGAGCAGGTCACCGTTGACGGATACGCGGAGCGCAAGGCGGCCGAGTCCGCCGGCAGCAGAGAGGAAAAATCGCAGTGAGCAGCGCGGACGGGGGGGAGCAGGTGGACCTGCGGGTGCAGAGCGCCCTCCACGAGGAATACAACAAGACGCTGATGGTCTTCGGCGGTCGCGCCAGCGCCGAGCTGGCGGCAAAGATCGCTCACCGCCTCGGCGTTGACCTCGGCGACGTCGATCTCCGCACCTTCGCCAACGGCGAGGTCTACTGCCGCTACAACGAGTCGATCCGCGGCGCCGACGTCTTCATCGTCCAGTCCACCTGCACCAACGAGCAGGCCGGGATGACCCCCAACGACGCGCTAATGGAGCTGCTCTGCATGGTCGATGCAGCCCGCGGCGCCTCCGCCCACCGGATCATCGCGGTGATGCCCTGGTACGGCTACGCCCGCCAGGACAAGAAGTCCCGTCCGCGCGAGCCGATCTCCGCTCGGGTGGTCGCTCAGGTGCTGGAGGAGGTCGGGGTCGATCGGGTGGTGACGATGGACCTCCACGCCGGCCAGGTGCAGGGCTTCTTCAAGAACCCGCTCGACCACATGACGGCGATGCCGATGCTGACCCAGTGGTTCATCGACCAGCACTTCAACGAGGACCTGGTGATCGTCAGCCCCGACGCCGGCCGGGTCAAGAACGCGCGCAACTTCGCCCGCAAGGTCGGCTGCCACTGGGCGGTGATGGAGAAGGAGCGCCCCGCCCAACAGGTAGCTGAGATCGGCTACGTGGTCGGCGAGGTCAAGGGCAAGACCGCGGTCTTGGTCGACGACATGATCGACACCGCCGGGACCCTCTGCGCCGCCGCCAGCACGGTCTTGGATGAGGGCGCCGCCCGGGTGATCGCATGCGCCACCCACGGCGTCTTCAGCGGCCCTGCTTACGACCGGCTCCCTTACGAGAGCTCCCAGATCGAGCGAATCGTCGTCACCGACACGATGCCGCTGCGCGAGGGGGCGCCGGAGAACATCACCGTGCTCTCGACCGCACAGACCCTCGCCGACTCGATCCGGCGGATCTTCAGCGACGATTCGGTAAGCGAGATCTTCGCAGGCGAGAACCAGCTCTTCTGAGCGCGACCGCATCCGCCAGGCCGGTGCCGACCACCGGATCAAGCAGGTCGGCGGCGAGCTCCGGTGGATGATGGGCCGGATTGACTGACCGGCATGCGGGGTCGGCGATCGTCTCGGTCGCTGACCTCGAACCGGGGTAGGCTCTCGGCTGTGAAGCGCGAGACCCTGCAATGGCTCGAGGTGCTCTCCAAGGCGCTCCTCTGGGGGGCGGGGATCGTCGGGCTGCTCTCGTTGATCGGTGCCTTCGCTATCGCCAGCGCCTCCAGCTCGTTGCCGGTGATCGGCGACATCCAGCGGGAGAGTCGCGGAATCCTCACCATCGCCGCGCTCGGGGGCGGTTTCACCGCCGCCGGCGTCCTCTCCGGCCTGGGCGCGATTCTTCGCCTGCAGCTAGCCGACCGACTCGAGCGGGCGGGACTTGGTCCGGCCGCGGCGGAGGGGGCCGAGCGCGAATCCGACCGCTCCAAGCGTGGCTCCGACCCCTCGGATGAACGGGAGGACTCCGAAGAGGTTCCGATCCCCCACCGGTGAAGTACCGCATCGGACACAAAGGGGCCGACCTCCTCGAACCCGGCAACACGATTTGCAGCTTCGAACGGGCGGTTGAGATCGGCGTAGATCTGATCGAGCTGGACGTCCTCTGGACCCCCGGGGGCGAGCCCGAGCTGCCGCCGGATGAGCGCGAGCCGCTGATGGTCGCCCACGATTTGGAGGCCGCCCACTCCGGAAGGCACCCGAGCCTCGCCGAGGCGCTCGACGCTTTCCTCCGGCCTCCGCTGGACCGGGTCGAGATCAACTGCGACATCAAGTTGCCGGGCCGCGAGCCGGAGCTGGTGGCGGCGCTGGCCGAGCGCGATCTGATCTCCCGGGCGATGATCTCGACCCCCCACGTCGAGGCAATCGAGGCGGTGCGCCGACTCGAGCCGGGGCTGCGACGCGGTCGAACCTTTCCCAAAGTCAAGCGCGCCTGGGATCAGATTCGCTGGGCTCGCCCCGGGGTGCTGGCGGCTTTGGGATGGATGCGAGTCAGCCTGCCAAGGACGCTCGGTCGTAGCGCCGCCGAGTTGGGGCTCTCCTCCTGCTGGGTCGTCCACCCCCTGATCACGCCGAAGCTGGTCGGGGCGGCCCGCAGTGCCGGGATCGAGCTGATGGCGTGGACGGTCGACGACGCCGCCCGGGTACGCGAGCTGGAGGCGATGGGCGTCGATGGCATCTGCAGTAACGACCCGCGGCTGTTGAACGCCGCGGGTACATCGAAGAGCGCCGCCTAACCCCGGCGCAGACGATCGATCAGCGCCAGCGGGAGCGCCAGGACGGTGA
>JBPCOO010000209.1:0-2756 GCA_051000155.1 Solirubrobacterales bacterium
CCAGCGCCTCACAGCCCGCCTCGAGCGCCCGTCCGACCAGCTCGTGGACCTCGCGCGCTCGCTCGCTCACCGGCCCGGTCGCATACGTCCGCGTCCCATCCGAGCAGTAGCCGTCACAGATCGCGCCGAGATCGCACACCACCAGCTCGCCGCGGCCGATCTCACGGTCCCCGGGGACGGCATGGGGGAGCGCCCCGTTGGGACCGGCGGCGACGATCGGCGGAAACGACGGCCCCTCGGCGCCCAGCTCCCGCATCCGGGACTCGATCCAGGTGGCGACCTCGCGCTCGCTGCGGCCGGCCAAGCCGTCTCGCTCGATCTCCGCGTAGACGGCGTCTGTCAGCTCGGAGGCGGCGCGGATGGCCTCGATCTCAATCGCGTCCTTGACCCGACGCAGGCGTTCGACGATCCCCTCCACCGCCACCAGCTCGACGTCCTCGCCCGAGGCCTCGGCGAGCTTGTCACGGACCTTGACGCTGGTCGAGCCGGGGTCGAAGCCGACCCGTCCGCGCAGCTCGGGCGCGAGCGCCTCGGTGAGCTGGCGCCCCGCCTCGACCACCTCGAAGCCCGCCGCCTCTACCCGTGCCGCCGCCTCGATGTAGCGGAAGTCGGTTATGAAGGCGGGACGTTCGCGCCCGCCGACCAGGACGAGGCCACTGCTGCCGCGAAAACCGCAGATCCAGCTCACCGGCGCCATCGCCTCGCGGCCGGAATCGCCGGGGCTGACGAGATCGCCGACGACGAGCTGGTCCAGCTCGTGTTCGCCGAGCGTCGCGGCAACTGCCTCGGCCCGGGCGGTGGTCGCGGTATCGCTCAAGGGCGGTCGAGCTCCCCGGCAAGGATCTCCAGCGCGCGCCGGTAGCCCTCGAGCCCCTCGCCGCTGATCTTCTCCAGCACCAGCCCGTCAAAGACGGAGACCTGTCGCCAGTCCTCGCGCGCGCCGACTTCGCTGATGTGAACCTCGACCGCGGGGACGCCGGCGACCTCGAGCGCGTCGCGGATCGCCCACGAGTAGTGGGTCCAGGCGCCGGCGTTGATGATCGCCCCGGCGACCGCATCGGGCTCCACGGTCAGCGAGTGCAGCCGCTCGCACATCTCCCCCTCGTGGTTGGTCTGGAACGGGGCCGCCTCCAGCCCCAGCTCCCCGGCCCACTCCCCCACCCGGTCCTCCAATTCGGCCAGGGTGAAGTTGCCGTAGATCTCGGGGTCTCGGCGACCGAGGGTGTCGAGGTTGACCCCGTGGAGGAGGGCCACCCGCTTGCTCGCATCGCTCATGCGGTCAATTCTTCCACCGCGGAGCGGAGCTGGGAGGCGTTGACCGGCCGATCGTGGACGACCTCGCCCGGCGCGCGCACCAGGACGAAGCCGAGGCCCTCGCTGGTCCGCTTCTTGTCCATCGCCGTCGCCTCGATCACTCCGTGGGGGTCGACACCCGAGTCGAGACGAACCGGCAGGCCTGCCAACTCCCATAGCGCGGCCACCTCATCACGCAGGTCGCCTCGACCGGAGAGCCTCAGCGCCGCCAGCAACCCCAGCGCGACCGCCTCGCCGTGGCGGTAGCGGGCGTAGCCGGTGGCGGTCTCGATCGCGTGGCCGACGGTGTGGCCGAGGTTCAACACCTTTCGGCGGCCGCCGTCGCGCTCGTCGTCGGCGACGACCGCGAGCTTGGTCTCCGCGCAGTCGAACACGCACCCCGCCATCGCCTCCGCGTCGACCGACTCGATCGCGCGCACCCGCTCCCAGAGCCCTCCCCCGGCGATCAGGGCGGTCTTGACCACCTCGGCGAAGCCGGCGGCGAGCTCAGGTTGGGGGAGCGTCCGCAGGCGCTCGGGATCGGCGAGCACCGCGAGCGGCTGGTGGTAGGCGCCGACGTAGTTCTTGGCCTCGGGGAGGTCAACGCCGGTCTTGCCCCCGTAGGCGGAATCGACCTGGGCGACCAGCGTCGTCGGCACCTGGACCACGCCGATCCCGCGCTGGTAGACCGCGGCGCAAAAGCCGGCGAGATCCCCGACCACGCCGCCGCCGAGCGCGACCGCGACGTCATCACGCAGCACCCCCTGCCGGGCCATCTCCGAGAGCAGCCGCTCGGCGTTGGCGAAGGTCTTCGCCTCCTCCCCACCGTGGGTACCGAGCTTCAGCGCGACTCCGGCGGAGAGGGGAACTCCCGCCTCGACTGCGTCGGAGTCGTAGATGCAGATCAGCCGTGCGCGGGCAGGGCTCGAGTCGACCTCGTCGAGAACGTCCCCCGCACCCTCTCCCACCAGGACCGGATACTCGCCGCCCGCACTGAAGCCCCAGAGCAGGCGAAGGTCGGGCCGCTCGCGCAGGAGCTCGAGCCAGGGCGCGGCGAGCTCGGGTGTCAGGGGACCCCCCTGGGGCAGCGCAGCTCGCGACACCTCCCGGTAGAGGGGGGCGCGGGCGGCGAAGCGGCGAGCGAACTCCTCGCGGTCGGAGGCCAGCGGACGAGCGGTACCGCGGGATCGCTCCCAGGCGACATCCTCGCTCACCTCGCAGCGAACGACCACCTGGCCCTCGAGCGCGTCTCGGACCTCGCGGCTCTCCACCGCCCCTCCCCCGAGCGCAATCACCCCTCCGCGCGCGACCGCCTCGCCGACGACCTCGCGCTCGAGCTCGCGAAAGCGGGGCTCACCCTCGGTCGCAAACAGCTCGGGGATCGGCCGGCCGGCGCGGTGCTCGACGAGGCCATCGGTGTCGACGGCTTCGGTACCGAGCGCGCTCGCTACCTGCCGCGCGGC
>JBPCOO010000260.1:0-3645 GCA_051000155.1 Solirubrobacterales bacterium
GAGCCGGTGTATTCGCCGGGAGTGGGGTTGTAGGGGATCAGGTTGACCTTCCAGGCCTCCCGCGGCTTCAGCAGCTCGGCCAGGACGGTGGCCTGGTCGGGGGCGTCGTTGACGCCGGCCAGCATCAGGTACTCGACGTAGACCTTGCGGCGGCGGTGCTCGCGCCAGCGGAGGCAGGCGGCGACGACGTCGCGCAACGGGTAGCGGTCGTTGACCGGCATCAAGGCGCTACGGATGTCATCCTCGGCTGCGTGGAGGGAGAGGGCCAGGCGGATCGTCGGGCCCTCGGTCGCCAACCGCTCGATCCCCGGCAGCCAGCCGACGGTGGAGACGGTGGTGTGGGAGTTGGCGATGCCGACGTCCGGCAATCGCTCGGAGGTCTCAATTACCGCGTCGAGGTTCATCATCGGTTCCCCCATCCCCATGAAGACGAGGTGGTTGGGAGCATCGATCCGGCGAAAGTGGAGCGCTTGGTCGAGCATCTCCGAGGCGGTCAGATTGCGGCCGAAGGCCATCCTCCCGGTCGCGCAGAAGTTGCAGGTGAGCGGACAGCCCGACTGGGAGGAGATGCAGACCGAGCGTCGTCCGTCCCGGTAGCGCATTAGCACCGCCTCCAGCGGCCGACCGTCGGCGGTGTGGAAGAGCACCTTCTCGGTGCCGTCGTCGGAGTGGGCGGTGCCACCGACGTACAGCGAGGAGAACGGGACCTCCGCCTCGAGCCGCTGCCGCAGGTCCTTCGGCAGATTGGTCATCTCCCCGTAGGAGCGGGCGCCCCCGGCAGCGAACTCCCACACCTGCCGGGTGCGGTAGGCGGGCTCGCCGGCGTCGGCCAGGATCGTCTTCAGTAGCTCGAGGTCCATCGGAGCCAGTCTGACGATCGGCCGGGATTGCGGGAAGGTCCATGACTCCAACGCGCCACCGGCACCGCGGGGGGCGGGCACGTCTCCCGCCCGATCAACGCCGCGCGGGCCGCACCGCTCCTATACGGTCACGCCGATGTGCCTCGTCGTCCTGCTCGCGATCATCTCGCCCCGCCTGGCGCTGGTGGCGACCTGGCTGTTCTCCGGCCTCCTCGGCCGCGCCTTCGACGAGGCGCTGGTGCCCCTGATCGGCTTCTTCATCCTCCCCTGGACAACCCTCGGCTACGCGTTGATGTGGGCGGTGGGGCCGAACGGGGTCGAGGGCTTCGAGTGGCTCATCGTCATCGTGGCGTTCCTCGCCGACCTCAGCGCACTCGCCGGCTCGCGCGCAGTCGACCGCTGAGGTCGCGTGCCCGCGCCGAGTGCAGGCGCCGGCACCGATCGCCGCCCCGGTCGCGACTGCGGTCTTGCGTGAGCTGGCGCGACCCCGCTTCCGACCCTGCACCCTCCAGCTATCACCATTGTCCCGCGTGTCGCTACCTGCCCGCGGGACGATCGGCCGAGCTCAGATGTAGTGGCGTGAGGCGATCGCTACGCGCTCGCCGTAGCCCCCGCCGAACAGGATCGCGTGGACCAGCAGCGGCCAGAGCTGGTAGAGCCGGACACGGTCGGCGGCGCCGTCGGCGAGCGGGAACGCCTCCTCGTAGGCGGTGAAGACCCGTTCGCCCGGGTTGCCGAACAGGCGGAGCATCGCCAGGTCGAGTTCGCGGTGGCCGCCGTGGGCGGCGGGATCAATCAGCCAGGCGCGGCCGCCGGCACCGGCAAGCACGTTGCCGCCCCAGAGGTCGCCGTGAAGGCGGGCGGGTGGCTCCGCAGGGCCGCAGAGATCGTCGATGCGGTCGCAGATGCGCTCGACGTCGCGGCCGCACCGGGCGGTGATTGCGCCTCGCTCGCGCGCCAGCTCCACCAGCGGTAGCAGCCGCACCTCCCCGTAGAAGCCCGGCCAGTCATCCCGCTTCTCGATCGGCACCGGCAGCGAGCCGATCCGCTGGCGCCCGTCCTCCGGCACCGCCGGCATCCAGCCGAAGCTCGTGGCGCCGAGGCGGTGCATCGCTGCCAGCTCGCGGCCGAGCCGCTCGGCGCCACAGTGGTCGAGCCGTCCGGGCTCGATCCACTCGAGCGCAAGGAAGGAGTTGCTCGTTTCTCGACCGGTCGGTCCCGTCCCGGGCGAGGTGTGCGGGATATGTATCTCATCCGGATAGATTTCCCGCACACCTCCGTGGCGACCTGCGCCCCCGACCGCCAACACACCGGGCACCGCCACCGCCCCGCCCTCGCCGATCCACTCCAACCCCGCGGCTTCGGCGGCAAACTCACCCGGCACGGCGTCGTCCCGGCTCTTGATGAACAACGCGCGGCCGTCAGCCAGCTCGACCCGCCAGGCGTCGTTGATCGAGCCGCCCCCCACCGCGCTCGCCCTGACTACTCGCTCGCCGAGCGAGCCCGCAAGGGCGTCAGCTATCGCGGCGGGGAGCGTCAAGCTCGCTGCGACGCTCCGACTCCTTGGCGATCCCCTTGATCATCTGGTTGATCACCTGCTCGACCACCTTGACCAGCGCACTCCCGCCGATCGGGACCGTCGGGGTCGTCTCCAGGTTCCAGCTCATCCGGGTGCCGTTGCCCTCCTCGGTGAGCTCGACGGTGCCAACGTGGTCCTTCAGCGGAGCGCCGCTCAGCATCCTGTAGCCGAGTCTCCTCGGGGCGTCATAGGCGATGACCTCCTCGCGGATCGGGGGTCCAACCGCGTGGATTGCGCGGATGGCGCCGACCCCGTCGGGAGCGGGATCGCCCTCGCGCTCCAGCTCGACCCTGCGAATCGTGGAGACGACGTCCCCGTAGCCCCGATGGTCGGAGAGCACCTCGAAGACGGTCTCGGGGGGAGCGGCGATCGTGCGGGTGAAGTCGAGCGTGGCCATGCGGCGATCATATGTCGCCGGCGTCCAGCGTGCTCAGCAACCCCCGGCAACCCGCATCTACTACCTCGAGCACGTCCTCGAACCCCTGCTCGCCGCCGTAGTAGGGATCGGGAACGTCCAGCTCCTCCGCCGCGACCGCCTCTGGATCATGCTCCCGCAACAGCGACAGCTTGGCCTCGTCCTCCGGCCCCTCGGCCATCGCCCGCATGTCGGCGAGGTTGGAGCGATCCATGGCAACGATCAGGTCGAACCGGTCGAAGTCGGAGTGGCGGAACTTGCGCGAGGCGCCGCCGAGCTCGATTCCACGGTCGGCGGCGGCGGCCTTGGCTCGCTCATCCGGCGGATCACCCACGTGCCAGCCGCCGGTCCCGGCGCTATCGAGCTCGAACTCGTCCTCGCGTCCCTCCTCCGCAAGCAGGTGCGCCATCACCCCCTCGGCGGTAGGCGAGCGGCAGATGTTGCAGAGGCAGACGAACAGGATCGAGGTCCGCCCGGAGCCGCCCGACTCGACCTCGAACTCGAACTCGGGTCGCTCGTCCCGCTCCCACTCAGCCACCGCCGACGGCCCTCCGCTGCGCTTCCGCGTCGATCCTCCCGAGTAGCCGGGAGACCACCACCTCGATCGTCCGCTCCATCACCGCGCCGGCTCCCGGGACCGGCACCAGCGGCTCGAAGCCGATCTCGTATCGCAAGGATGTCCGAGACTTTCCGGCCTCCGCCAGCAGCACCGTGCCGATGAACTCGCGCACCGGGTGGCGGGAGATCAGCTCGTAGCTGAACTGCTCGGGCCGCTCGAAGCGGATCACCCG
>JBPCOO010000269.1:0-4718 GCA_051000155.1 Solirubrobacterales bacterium
ATCTGGGCGCCGCGGTAGGAGTGGATGGTGGAGATGCCCATCTTCGAGAGCACCTTCAAGAGTCCCTTGCGGATTCCCGACATCGCCCGCGGCAGGACCTCCCCGGGCTCGAGCCGGCGGCCGTCGACGATGATGTCGTCGAAGGCCTCGATCGATTCCAGCATCACATAGGGGTTGATCGCGGTCGCGCCGAAGCCGACCAGGCAAGCCAGGTGATGGATCTCCCGCGGCTCGCCCGATTCGACCACCAGCGACGCCTGCAGCCGGGTCCCGTTAGAGACCAGGTGCTGGTGGACGGCGCCGAGGCTGAGCAGGGAGGGGATCGGCACCCGCCTCGGGCTGATCAAGCGGTCGGAGAGATAGATGTTCGTGGCGCCCTCGGCGATCGCTTCGTCGGCCTTCTCGCGGACCCGCTCGAGCGCGGCTCGCATCCCCTCCGGACCTTCTTTCAAAGCCCAGGTGGTGTCGATCGTCGCCGGCTGCAGGTCCCTGTCGAGCGCCCCGTGGAGGCGGTCGATGTCGCGGTCGCCGAGGATCGGCTGGTCGAGCTGGAGCTGGAAGCCGTCGTCCCGCTCCAGCGACAGCAGCCTCCCCTTGCTGCCGAGGCGGGTGGCGAGGCTCATCACGCTGAACTCGCGAACCGAATCGATCGCCGGGTTGGTGACCTGGGCGAAGCGCTGCTTGAAGTAGCTGAACAACGACGGTTCCTGGCTGCTGAAGACCGCGAGGGAGAGGTCGTTGCCCATCGAGCCGGTCGGCTCCTTCTGCGTCTCAGCCATCGGTTTCAACAGGATCTTCAGGTCCTCCTGGGTGTAGCCGAAGGCGAGCTGGCGCTTTTCCAGGGTCTCCTCGTCGAAGTGGGTCGGCTCGGCGGTGGGTACATCGTCGAGGTGGCGGGTGCGCTGCGCGTCCCAGTCGGCGTAGGGATGTCGCTTTGCCTCCTCCAGCTCGATCTCGCCGTCGGCGCTGAAGTAGCCGGTCTCGAGGTCCAGGATCAGCAGGCCCGCGGGGCGGAAGCGGCCCTTGCGGGCGACGTTCTCCGGCTTGACGTCGAAGATGCCGCTCTCGGAGCCGAGCGCGAGCCAGCCATCGGTGGTGGTCAGCCAGCGTCCCGGCCGCAGCCCGTTGCGGTCGACGATCGCGCCCAGCTTACGGCCGTCGCAGAAGGTCATCGCAACCGGCCCGTCCCAGGGTTCCTGAATCCGCGTGTGGTAGCTGTAGAAGCCCTTCAGCTCCTCCGGCAGGTCGTCCCGGTGCTCGTGCGCCATCGGGATCATCATCATCATCGCGTGGGAGAGGCTGCGACCGCCATGGGTGATCAGCTCGAGCGCGCTGTCGAAGGCGGCCGAGTCGGAGGCGGTTTCGCTGATCAGGGGGAGGGCGTCGCGCAGGTCGGGTCCGAACAGGTCCGAGGCCAGCGTCCCCTCGCGGGCTCGCATCCAGTTGACGTTGCCGAGGGCGGTGTTGATCTCCCCGTTGTGGGAGACCATCCGCAACGGCTGAGCCAGATCCCAGCTCGGCAGGGTGTTGGTGGAAAAGCGCGAGTGGACGACCGCGAACCGGCTACGGAGCGAGGGGTCCGAGAGGTCGGGGTAGAAGCGGGCGAGCTGATGGTTGGTGAGCATCCCCTTGTAGACGATCGTCTTTGAGGAGAAGCTCGGGAAGCACAGCTCGCCTTTGAACCGACGCTCAGCTCGTCGCCGGATCATGAACAGCTCCCGCTCGAAGGCGTCCTGGTCGTCGCCGTCTGGGCCGGCGGCGATCAGAAGCTGGCGGATGGCGGGGGCTGCCTCGCGGGCGGTGCGGCCGATCTCGCCGATCTCGGTCGGGACCTCGCGCCAGCAGATCACCTCGTGACCGGACTCGGTGACGAGATCCTCGAGCGCCCCCCCGATCTCCCGGCGGCGCTCGCTGTCTGTGGGCAGAAAGCAGACCGCCACCGCAAGCCGCCCGGACTCGGGTAGATCGTCGCGACCGATGGCGCCGGCGAGGAACTCCCGGGGGAGGTCGCAGAGGATGCCGGCGCCGTCGCCGGTTTCGGGGTCGGCACCGGTTGCGCCTCGGTGGGCGATCCGCTCGAGCGCGACGATCGCCCGCTCGATCACCTCGTGCTGCGGCTCGCCGTCCATGCGTGCGACCGCTGCGATTCCGCACGAGTCTTGGTCCCGGGCGGGATCGTGGACGCCGCCGGTGAAGCCCTGGCGGCGCGGGGGGTAGGCGGGCTGTTGGTCTGCGGTGGCTGGCATTGGCGAGGTCTGGCTGGCTGGCTGGTCGTGGGGTCTCCGGCGGACCATCCCTCCGCTTCGGCGGAGCCCGCCCGTTGTGTGCCGAGCGAGCCGGAGGAGAGATGGCTCCTGGTCACGCCGCGGCACTGGTGAGCGTCCGGACGCGAGGGTCATGGTACCGGCCGCCGGACGGAGATGGGTGGAGCGCGGGGCCCCGGGCCGGGTCTCCGAGAAACGCGCTATTTGACATCGATCGATGAAACGGTGTGCTAGCTTGCCCGCCCTCCGACGAGCGTGGAAGGATCACAGCCATGACGAGCTTTGCCGAAAGAACGATGAGGGGCGGTCTCAGGGCCCTCCGCAGCCTCGCCCAGATGGAGTTGATCGACCGGGTCGGCCTGCGTGAGCTGACCGAGCAGCTCGTCTATAGCGGCACTCGCAACGGCTTCGTCGCCGCCAACACCGCCGCCCGCAGCTTCAAGGCGGTGCAGAAGCTCACCTCCCCCAAACGTCAGCCATCGGCCAAGCCGAAGGCGCTGTTCGACCTCACCCCTTCCGACGAGCAGGAGATGATGGTCGAGGCCTTCGGCGACTTTGCCGCCCAGAAGCTCCGGCCCGCAGCTTCCGAGGCCGACGCCGCCTGCAAAGCGCCCGACGAGCTGATGGCCCAAGCCGGCGAGCTCGGAATCACCTCGCTCGGGGTCCCCGAGGAGCTCGGTGGAGTCACCGAGGAGCGCTCCGCCGTCACCTCCGTCCTGATCTCCGAGGCGCTCGCCAAGGGCGACATGGGAATCGCGGTTGCCGCGCTCTCGCCCGCGGCGGTCAGCACCGCCCTCGGCCTCTGGGGGGATGCCGACCAGCAGGCCACCTACCTACCCCCGTTCGTCGCCGAGCATCCCCCCGCCGCGGCGCTCGCGATCACCGAGCCGCGGGCACTGTTCGATCCGTTCGAGCTGGAGACCAAGGCTCGGCGCGAGGGCGACGGTTTCGTCCTCGACGGATTCAAGTCGCTCGTTCCCCGCCACTCCGCCGCCGAGCTGTTCATCGTCGCCGCCGAGCTCGACGGCCCCGGCCCGGCATTGTTCGTGGTCGAGCCCAGCAGCGATAGGGTGCTGGTCGAGGAGGAGCCCGGGATGGGGATCCGCGCCGCCCGTACCGGCCAGCTCAAGCTCGACGGAGTCAAGCTCGGCGCCGGCGCGCTCCTCGGAGAGGGCTCCCCCGACGTCTACGCCGACTGTATCCGCCTCGCTCGGATCGGCTGGTGTGCGGTTGCCTGCGGCACCGCCGCCGCGGTCCTCGACTACGTCACCACCTACGTCAACGAGCGCAGCGCCTTCGGCGAGCCGATCTCCCATCGCCAGGCGGTCGCCTTCACCGTCGCCGACATGGCGATCGAGACCGAGGGGATGCGGCTGGCGACCCTGCGCGCCGCCGGACTGGTCGACCAGGGCAAGGACTTCGCCCGCGAAACCGCGATCGCCCGGCGTCTTTGCGCCAACAAGGGCATGAAGATCGGCTCCGATGGCGTCCAGATGCTCGGCGGCCACGGCTACACCAAAGAGCATCCGGTTGAGCGCTGGTACCGCGACCTGCGAGCCGCCGGCGTGATGGAAGGAGCACTGCTCGTCTAGGCGAGCGGGAAGGAAGCTATGGCAATCAATCTCGAGGTCCCAAAGAAGTTCCGCCCGCTCGTCGAGCAGGCCCACACGGTGGCGCAGGAGGTCTTGCGACCGATCTCCCGCAAGTACGACAAGGCTGAGCACGCCTATCCGAAGGAGCTCGACATGCTCGCGGCCCTGATCGACGGCATGAACGACTCCGGCGGAGGCGGCGGCGCCAGCGCCGGCGGCGGCAGCGCCGGCGGCGGCAGCGCGGACAAGCCGGAGGCAAAGGACGGGGACGGCGATCCCTCCAGCAGCCAGGGCGAGCCCGAGGCCAATGGCGCCGCGGCCGACCAGTCGACCAAGAACGGCGGCAACCTCGCGACCGTGCTCTCGATCGCCGAGATGTGCTGGGGCGACGTCGGCCTGCTGTTGACGATGCCCCGCCAGGGCCTCGGCAACTCGGCGATTGCCGAGGTCGCCGATGATGAGCAGAAGAGGCGCTTCGCCGGCAAGTGGGCGGCGATGGCGAGCACCGAGCCGGAGGCCGGGTCGGACTCGGCCGCGATCCGGACCACCGCCAAGCTCGAGGGCGATGAGTACGTCCTCAACGGCGAGAAGATCTACGTCACTTCGGGTGACCGCGCCGAGCTGATCGTGGTCTGGGCCTCGCTCGATCCCGAGCGCGGACGGGCCGCGATCAAGTCGTTCGTGGTCGAGCGCGACAACCCGGGGCTGAAGCTGGATCGCCTCGAGCACAAGCTCGGGATCCGCGCCTCCGATACGGCGAACTTCTTCCTACAGGACTGCCGGGTCCCCAAGGAGAACCTCCTCGGCAGCCCCGAGATCGACGCCAAGAAGGGCTTTGCCGGCGTGATGCAGACCTTCGACA
>JBPCOO010000278.1:0-3636 GCA_051000155.1 Solirubrobacterales bacterium
CGACTCGGCGATCTTCGGCCAGCCCGAGGTCAATCTGGGGATCATCCCCGGCTTCGGCGGCACCCAACGGCTGCCACGGCTGGTCGGCCCGCAAAAGGCCCTCGAGATGAACATGGTCGGTGACGCAATCACCGCTGAGGAGGCCTATGAGTACGGTCTCGTCAACTACTCGGTGCCCGATCACGAGATGTTCGACATCGCGCTCGCCTATGCCCGTAAGCTCGCCGGCCAGGCGCCGATCGCGATCCGTGAGATCAAGCAGGTCTCCCACAAGGGCGATCTCGATGAGGGGATCGAGGCCGAGAAGGGCGGCTTCCAGCGGGCCTTCTTCAGCGAGGATGCGAAGGAGGGGATCTCCGCGTTCCTGGGCAAGCGGACGCCGGAATGGAAGGGCAAGTAATCCGCGGGGTCAGGCGCCCTCAGGCGGCGTCCGAGCCAGCCGCCCCCCTGACGTGACAACGGGGCCCTCGCCCCGAGGAACCCCGTCGCCTTGCGGACTTTCGGCCCGCGGCGTTGGCCGGCGACACTAAATGTGCCTCGCGCATCCCGGGTCGGTGGGAAACCCTCCCCTCAGGCCCCGGATGCACTTGGTGGCCTTCAGATTTGTGTTGATGGGCACAACGTATCGCGCGCTCCGCGCTCGCGCAATAGCCAATTCGTCCAAACTTCGGGGATAGATCCTTCGTCCAGGCGCCAGCTCGGGGCACCCCGCTCGCGGCCGCTCCTACAGGAACGCGGACCCGCGTTTGATCAGGTTCTCCCGGACCTTCTCCTGAATTCGTCCACGGACCTGTTCAGCCAGCTCGAACACCACTCGCGGGTCCTCTGCTGCCTCGGCAGGGTGGGCGGAGATGTCGATCGGCTCGCAAAACTCGATCCGCCACTTCGACGGCAGCGGGATCAGGCCCAGCGGGCCCAGCCAGGGGAAGGTCGGGGTGATCGGCACGAACGGCGCCCCGCTCAACTTTGCCAGCAAGGCTCCCTCCCCGAGCTTGGGATAGATCTCCTCGGCGCCAACCACCGCGACCGGGACTATTGGGGAGCGAGTGCGGAGGGCGACCTCGATGAAGCCCCCCCGGCCGAATCGACGCAATTGGTAGCGCTCGCCGTAGGGCTTGCCGGTCCCCTTGGTGCCCTCGGGAAAGACCATCAACAGCTCGTCGGCGCCGAGGATGCGGGTGGCGTTGTAGGGGGAGGCCGGGACGCCCCCGACCCTGCGCACGAACGCCGATGCAAACGGCAGCTCGAAGGCCCAGTCCAAGACCATGAACCGGGGCCACCGCGGCAGGGCGTGTTGCTTCATCAACGCGGCGGTGATCATCGAAGCGTCGAACGGGAAGAGCGAGCCCGCGTGGTTGGCGACCAGCATTGCCCGGCCATGGGCGGGGACGTGGTTGGTGCCGGCCGCATCCACTCGCCACCAGTGTTCGTAGAGGAACTCGAACAGCGGATACGCCGCTTCGGCGAACTCCTCGTCGAAACCCCACTCATCCTCGAAGTAGTCGCCCGTGAGCCGGCGGGCCATGCGCGCCGCCAGGTCGCGACCGGAACGGGGGAGGGTGGCGAGTGCGGCTCCGGCCGCGATCTCTGGTTCGAGGCCCGCCTCGACGCCGTCCCGCAGACGCCGAAGGAAGGCGACTCCGATCTCGGGGATCGATCCGGCGTCCGGCCCTGGCATCTACCTCGCTCCTCCGATCTGGCGCAAGAGCCGATGGGCACCAGGTGGAGGGACGATGCCGACGGCCCCTCTCCGGCGAGCGAGCTCCCGGATAGACCCGACCGCGTCGAAGCGTGGCTTGAAGTCAAGTTCGCTGAGGAGGCGGCGGTTGTCCAGGCCGCGGCCGTAGCGCAGCAGCGTCGCCGCGTCCTCTCCCAGCATCCCTGACCCTCCGAAGCGACGGAGGATCGGCTCAAACGTCGGGTGCGGGACCGGGAGGCCGGGACGCCTCAGCAGGCGGAGGGCACGGGAGAGCGAGATCGAGCCCGATGGGGCGACGTTGACGGCGCCGGCGACTGGGGCGATCGTCGACATCAGCAGGGCCTCGGCGGCGTCGCCCGGGTCGAGGAACTGCAAGCGTGGGTCGAATCCGAGCTGTGTCGGGACGATCGGCAGTGATAGGTACCGCCCCAGTGGCGAGTCACGCCCCTCGCCGAGGTCCGGCTGGAAGCGCAGCATGCAGCAGACGATGTCCGGGTGGCGGCGGGCGAAGTTCTCGAAGTAGGCCTCGAGCTCGCCCAGGTCGCGCTGGAATTGCGTCTTCAGCGGCAGAGCCCGAGCCATGTCCTCGGTGAAGAAGGAGGGCGCAGCCGCTGAGGAGCCGTAGACCGCCGCCGAGCCGCGAGCGATTACCCGCTCAAGCCCGGGGGTCTGCTCGCATGCCGCCAGCAGTTGGAGGGTGCCGATCACGTTGAGGTCGTGGAGCGCCCGGGCCGGCTTTCCTGGTTCCGGGGACCAGAGGATGCCGCAATGGACGACGGTGTCGACGCCGGTTCCCGGCAGGATCCGGCTGAGGGTAGGGCTGCGGAGGTCGACGTCGATCAACTCGGTCCGCTCGAGCGGCGCTTCGGGGTGGGTCGTGTCGAGACCGTAGATCGCCTCGATCGAGGGCTCACGCTCGAGCCTCAGCGCGAGCTCGGTCCCCGCCCCGGTCGAGATGCCGGCGATAGCGACCTTTCGCGGCGTGGAGGTCATCCGGTTTTGGCGGACCTAAGGCTAAGGTTGAGGGTTAGGTACATGCTGATTGAGGGTTTCGGGAAGCCGGATTGGAGCCAATTTCGTGTGAAAAGCGGGAGCCCCCGCCCCCGAGTACCCGCTTTAGGGGCCTCGACCCCCCTTTTGGGGGCGATCTGGTGCTCACAGGCGGGCAACGTTCCCGTCTATCTTGGCGGAGGATGCCGGTCCACCTACGCCCGATGGCGCCAACCGCCCACGACGCGATCGTTTGTGGCGATCCGGCGCGGGCGCTGCTGATCGCGGAGGCCTTGCTGCCCAAGCCGCGGATGAGCAACCACCATCGCGGGCTCTGGGGCTACTGGGGCACCGATCTGGCGGGGTGTGATTTGACCGTGCAGTCGACCGGGATCGGTGGCCCCAGCGCAGCGGTCGTGGTCGAGGAGCTGGCCGGTCTCGGGGTGCGGCGGTTGATTCGGATCGGGAGCGCGAGAACCGGCGCCGGGGGGGCTTCCGTCGGCACCGCATTTGCGGTTAGCTCGGCGGTGGCCGGCGATGGCGCTTCGGTCGCGCTCGGCAACGAGCCTGGCGCGGTCCTGGAGCCCGACCCCGAGCTGACCGGGAAGCTGCGTCTGGAGCTGCCCCGCCACGGTCGAGTCCTCAGCCGTGACCTGCATCCGAGCCCAGCCCAGCCGCCTCCGGCCGACGCCTACGCGACCGACCTCCAGACGGCGGCGATCCTGACCGCCGCCGGGCGCTACGAGATCGCCGTCGCGGCAGCCCTGCTGATTACCGAGAGCGGCGGCGTCAGGCTCGAGGACGACCCGCTGGAGGCCGGCATGCGGGTCCTCGGAGGAGCAGCGCAGCGAGCGCTTCACAGCTAGGTCCAGGGCTAGGGTGACTTGCGAGCGCCGCCGGCTGCCCGCAGCTCGCCAACCTCCTCGGCCAGCGAATCGAGTGAGTCC
>JBPCOO010000291.1:0-3764 GCA_051000155.1 Solirubrobacterales bacterium
GGGGCTGTGAGCGAGGTAATCAAGCTCGATCCGGCGGCAAGAGCCAAGAGGGGGACGGGCCGGCGCCGCAAGCCACCCCAATCAAAGACCGCTCTGGTCCTGGGGGGAGGCGGATTCACGGGCGCGGTCTATGAGATCGGCGCGCTGCGCGCCTTCGATCTACTCGCCGCCAACCGCACCGTCAACGATTTCGACATCTACGTCGGCACCAGCGCCGGCTCGTTCGTCGGCTCCGCCGTCGCCAACGGGGTCACCCCCGAGGAGATGATGCGGGTCCTGAACAAGAAGTTGCCGTCGCCGCTGCGAGACATGGATCTCGACATGGTGTTGAGGCCGAACTACCGCGGCTTCGTCGGTGCTGCGGCGACCCTGCCGTTGAAGCTGTTCGGGGTTGGCCGCCAGGTGATGAGCCAGATCCGCGACACCTCGGTGATGGACATCGCCCAGGGTCTCGCCGCCGGTCTGCCCAAGGGCCTCTACAGCGGTGCCGGGATCGAGGACTACGTTGCCGAGATGCTCGCCGACCCCGACCGCACCGACGACTTCCGCATGCTCGACAACGAGCTCTATCTGACCGCCACCGACCTTGACACCACCGAGCGGATCATCTTGGGCGAGGGCGAGTGGCGGGACGTGCCGATTTCCCGTGCGGTCGCCGCCTCGGCCGCCCTGCCGCTGGTCTACGAGCCGGTCGAGATCAACGGGCGCGAGCTCTCCGACGGCGGCATCCGCTCGACCACCAACGTCGACGTCGCCGTTGATCGCGGCGCCAAGTTCATCGTCGTCGTCAACCCGATCGTCCCCTTCGTAAACGACTTCTCCAAGCGGATCCCGACTCTGTTCGGCTCGAAGACGCGGCGAGTCTCCGACATGGGCTTCGTCGCGATCGCCAATCAGGCCTTGCGGATGATCGCCCACGACCGGCTCCACCGGATGGTCGAGGAGTGGGAGATCCGCTACCCGGGGGTTGACATCCTCCTGATCGAGCCGGAGTTCGACGACGAGCTTATGTTCGGCACCTCGATCATGGACTACAAGGCCCGCCTGCAGATCGCCAAGCACGGCTTCGAGTCGGTGACCCTTCGACTGGCCCGCGACTACGAGCGCTATCGCGAGATCTGCCTCCGCCACGGGATCGAGATCTCCGCCCGCCGGATCCAGCACGTCCTCGACCAGGTCGAGCGCGAGCGCGACGAGACGCCCGCGTGGCGCAAGGTGTTCGAGCAGACCACTGCCGCGTTGCTGCGCAACACCGCCTCCGACTGAGCCGCGGCCGGAGCGCTACTAGGCGCCGGCGCCTCCGATCAGCTCGGCGACCGCGTCCTCGTCGAGGGGATCGATCCGCGTGATGCCGTCGATTCCTTCGAAGTGGCGATCGGGACTGACGATCGAACCGATGCCGAGGTCGAGGGCGGTCGCGACGTGGATCGCGTCGCGAGTCTGGAGCTGCGAACGCGCTCTGAGGGATTCGAACATCGGCGGGACCATCATCTCCGTGAACGGGTGAAGATGAAAGACGCGCCGGATCAAGTCGACACGACGTTCGATCCTGGCAATCGCCCTGCCGCGGCGGCGGGCGACGTGGACGTACTCCTGAACCAGCTCGACGCTGGCGTGCCCTTCGAGCGCACCCTCCGCAGCGGCCCCGATGATTGTCCGACAGGGCTCGCGCAACGGGTGATCGGCGCCATCGGCATGGAGCGCCACTGCGGTATCGATCACGACGGTGCCCACTCGCTGAAAGTCAGTCGCCGTCGAGCTCGAGGAAACGCTCGTTCATCGACAGGATCTCTGCCCTGGCCTCCTCGGGGCTCAGGTTGAACATCGGCTCCTCCTCGGCCAAGCGGAGAAATTCGGCCCCGGCCGCACGGCGGTCGGAGGAGGTGACCGGAAACCTGTAGTCGATCGCCTCCCGAATCAGCTCGGCGACCGATGCACCGCGGCCCTTAGCCTCCTCGCTGAGCCTGGCGTGCCGCTCCTCGTCGAGCAGGATCTGGGTTCGACGGGTCAGCAAGGGCATGTGCATACAGTAGCATGCCCCTGCCGGACCTGGGCTCAAGCCCCCAAATCTTCCTCCTCTTCCACTTCGATCGCCACCCGATCGCGCTCGCACGCCTCCAGGTGCCTCGTGATCTGCTCCGCGGCGTGGTCGACCGCAACCTTGCTGACCAGGCCGAGCTCGGCCAGGTGGCTGAGCTCCTGCTGGGAGGCGAGGCGACCGAGGTCGGCGGCGTAGTGACGCTCGGCGGCCATCAGATCCCCGCGCTCGGCGGTCCGACGTAGCTCCTCCAGATCCCTCGCCGCCTTGTCGTGCCAGTCCCCGAACCTCGAGACGGCGCGATCGAGCGCCTCCTCCGGAACCGATGGGCAGCGGCCGAGCACGGCGATCGCCTCCGCGGCTTCATCGGTCGCTCGGATCCGCGCTCCGAGGTCGCGGTAAGCGATCTCGACCCACTTGCGCGGAGTCAGCTTGCCGCTGTGGATCCTGCGCGCGCTGGCGTAGACGATCCGGCCCCAGCGGTCCATTTCGAACAGCCCTCGCTGCGGCTCCCTCCCCATCTGCAGCTCGTCCAGCATGTCCTCGAGCCCGTGCAGCGCCACCCGACCGTGCCACTGGGGGACCAGCCCCTCGTCGATGAGCTGTTCCAGCGTCTGCCGCTCGACCGCCAGGCCGCGTCGCAGCAGCGCCCCGTAGTGCTCGGAGGAGCTCAGCTCCAGCGCCTCCAGCTCGGCGACCGCCGCCCGCTCGACCTCGGCCAGGCGGTTCTCGACCTCGGTCGATTGCGCGATCGACCTCAGCTCCTGTTGGGCCGAGCTCGCCCCGGCAAACCGCGCCGCCGCCGCCACGAACCTTGCGACGCGGTCGGGCTGATCGAGCCCCAGGTAGCGGATCAAGGGTCCGATCGTGGTCGCGTTGACCACCAGCGTCGCCAGCACCACGCCCGCGGTCATCGCCACGAATCGCTCCCGCTCCGGCAGCGCGTCGGGAATCGAGAGCGCCAGCGCCAGCGCCACTCCGCCGCGCAGCCCTCCCCAGATCACCACCAGCCGGTTCTTCAGGCCGACTTTGGGAAACCCGGCCAGCCGTTCGACCGCGGGCATCACCGCGAAGATCGCCAGGGGGCGCGAGACCAGGACTGCCGCGATCCCGATCCCGATCGCGTCGAGGTTGTCGAGGATGATCGGTGACTCGATCACCACCCCGATCAGGATGAAGAGGATGCCGTTGGCGATGAAGCCGATCGACTCCCAGACCGCGTGCCAGGTCTCCGCCTCGGCCCGGGGGATCAGGGTGTTCGAGAAGGCGGCCAGCACCAAGCCGGCGGTGACCGACGCCATCACCCCGCTGAAGCCGAAGATCTCCTCGCCGAGGGCGAAGGCGCCGTAGGCGACCGCGACGGTGAGCGCGGTCGAGGGCAGGGTGCCGAGCCGACCGGCCATCTCGGCTACCCCCAAACCGAGGAGCCCCCCGAGCGCGGCGCCGCCGGCGAACACGTAGATGAAGTCACCCAGCCCCTCGAGCACCCCGATCTGCTCGGTTCCGAGCGCCGCCAGCAGCAGGATCTCGAACAGGACGATGGCGATGCCGTCGTTGAGCAGCGACTCCCCTTCGACCAAGACCAGCAGCCGGTTCGGCACCCCGAGCTCGCGGAAGGTGGCGGTGACCGCGACGGGATCGGTGGCGGAGATCAGCGCGCCGAAGACGAGCGCCGTGGTGAGCGAGATCCCAAGCCCGATGTGGACCATCAACCCAACCAGCAGCG
>JBPCOO010000292.1:0-8752 GCA_051000155.1 Solirubrobacterales bacterium
CCCGCCCGAGCCCGATGTCCACTTCGCCTACTCCGACGACAACGGCAGCTTTGCGCGGGCGACGATGCGCTGCGTCGGCGCCGGGCTCTGTCGCAAGTACTCCGGCGGGACGATGTGCCCCTCCTACAAGGCGACCCACGAGGAGAAGCATTCGACCCGTGGCCGAGCACGGATCCTCTACGAGATGCTGGAGGGGGAGACGATCACCGACGGCTTCCGCTCGGAGGAGGTGGCCGACGCGCTCGACCTCTGCCTCTCCTGCAAAGGATGTGCCACCGACTGCCCTGTGAGCGTCGATATGGCGACCTACAAGGCCGAGTTCCTCTCCAAGCACTACAAGCGCCGGCTGCGGCCCCTCGCGGCCTACTCGATGGGGCTGATCATGTTCTGGGCCCGGGCGGCGAGCCTGATGCCGGGGGTGGTCAACGCGCTCGTGAGGATGCCGGTGGTCGGCTCGCTGATCAAGCGCGCCGGCGGGCTCACCACCGAGCGATCGATGCCGCCGTTCCCGCGCGAGAGCTTCCGCTCGTGGTTCGGCGAGCGGGCCACCGTTAACCCCCACGCCGATCCGGTGGTGCTGTTTGCAGACACCTTCAACGACTACCTCCACCCCGAGGTGCTGAAGGCGTGCGTGCGGGTGCTGGAGGAGGCCGGCTACCGGGTCGAGGTGCCCCAAGGGTTCCTCTGCTGCGGGCGGCCGCTTTATGACTACGGGATGCTGGCCACCGCCGAGAAGTTCTGGCGGCGGAACCTCTCCGGACTGCGGTCCCACATCCACAGCGGCGTCCCGATCGTCGTCGCCGAGCCGAGTTGTCTGGCGGGCTTCCGGGACGAGCTGCCGAAGCTCTTCCCCCGCGACGAGGACGCAAAGCGACTCTCCCACCAGGCGATCGGGCTCGAGGGCTTCCTCGCCGAGCACGCGAGCGAGTGGGAGCTGCCCAGGCTCCACCGCAAGGCGCTTGTCCACATCCACTGCCACCAGGAGGCAACCGTCGGCCAGAGTGCCGACGAGGAGATCCTCGATCGGCTCGGGCTCGACTACGAGGTCTTGGACTCGGGCTGCTGCGGGCTCGCCGGGTCGTTCGGCTTCGAGGCGGACCACCACCAGATCTCCGTCGAGATCGCCGAGCAGGCGCTGCTGCCGGCGTTCCGCGAGGCCGCCCCGGAGACGCTGCTGATCTCCGATGGCTTCTCCTGCAAGACCCAGGTGGCCCAGCTCTCCGACCGTCGGCCCCTGCACCTCGCCCAGGTGATCGCGATGGCCATGGACGAGGGCTCGCGCGGTCCCAGCGGGAAAGGGGCGCCGGAGTCCGGCTACCCCGACGTCGCGGCGGCGCGGCTGGGGCGCGGCGGGCTGGTCGGTGCGGCCCTCGTGATCGCCGGGGTCGCGGTGCAAATCTGGTCGAGCCGCTGATCCGCTACGAACGGCAGCCGACGACCGAGGAAGAGATACGGTGCCTCGCAGCTCGCTACGAGGGCGAACCACATCGCTTTCGGAGCCTCGGATGACGATGGCGTGTCGGGCGCTACGCGGCGCCCTTGACTGCTGAGCGGTTGCCCCAGGGGCGAGCGCAGCGGGTCCATCGCTCCCTCCTGAGCGAGGGTGCTGCACGGTGCTACACTTGCATTCGATGCCGACGTCTCATCCTCGCCACTCCATCACCGAGACCCCGGCGCTTGCCGCGGCGCTGGAGCCTCTGCGCAAGCGACTCGGTGCTGACGCCCCGAGCCTCGCCGAGCTCGTGCTCCGAGGGGCCGAGTCGAAGTTGCGAGAGCTGGAGGCCCGGGAGCGAGCGGGCGAGCGGGCGCTGTCCACCTTCGTCAACCGGCTCTGCGCTGGCCCCGAGCCCGACCTCCAGGAGATCGGCGAGATCCGTCGCTCCAGCCGACAGCCGTGAGCAGCGAGCTGAGGCTGCTCGACGCCAGCGCGTTCTGGCGCCTCGGCAGCCCCGAGCTCGACGCGTCGCGCCGCCATGAGGTCTCCGGGTGGATCGCGAGAGGCCTGGTCGCGGCAAGCACGCTCCTATTACTTGAGACGCGAGCCGGTCGCGACCTGCCGCCGGTCGACCCTGGAGAGTTGCCCGGGCTCTGGATCACCGAGCAGGCCGAGGGTCGCGCTATTGACCTCCAGCGCCAGCTACGCGCGGCCCATCAGCAGCTCGGCGTTCCCCCGCTTGACTATCTCATCGCCGCCGTCGCCGAGGATCACGGCGTGACCCTCCTTCACTACGACGCCGACTTCGACCGCCTCGCCGTCCACACCGACCTCGCGGCCAGGGTTGAAGCGCTTGCACCGCTCGGCTCACTACGGTGACAGGCCGCTCAGCCGGGACTCGGCGCCTCGATCGGGAACAGCCAGTCTTCGCGCGGGGCGAGAACGGTGGTCGGGATATCGGGCCATGAGTCGAGCGGCCATAGCTCAGTGAACATCCCCGCTCCCGGCTCGCCCTGGAAGTCCACCGCCTTGGTCTCACCGAAGTACTTCCGTAAGTCGGTCGTCTCGATTGCCAGCTCCGGTGCCGAGCCCATAGTTCCCCTTCGTCGTCCTCCATTGTTAGCTGAGACCGATGGCGCGAGGAGGCTCGTGGGTCGATAGCCATGCCCGAGCTACGGACCCCGGACCGTCCCCCCGCCGGCCGAACCAGACGGGCATGGACGACCTGATCGCAGCCGCGGCTATCTACCGCAGCTTCGAGTTCCATCCAACCAGCGAAGGCCGAAGCTAGCATGCATAGTGCATGCTAGCCTTGGGGGTGATGAGCAAGATCCTTCAGGTTCGCAATCTCCCGAACGATGTCCATCGACGGTTGAAATCGAGGGCGGAGGCCGAGGGTCGTTCGCTGAGCGATCTGGTCCGGGATGAGCTCACCGAGCTCAGCCGCAGACCCACCATGTCGGAGATGCTCGAACGCCTGGACCGGCGCGGTTCCGTGGAGGTGGGTGAAAGCGCAGCCGAGGCGATCCGACTCGAACGCTCCGAGCCTTGATCGTTGTTGACGCTTCGGCGGCGGTCGATCTACTGCTGCGGCTGGAAGGATCGCGGCGGATCGCCGCCGCGATCAGCGCCGAGTCCGCGCTCGACGCTCCGGAGTTGATCGAGACGGAGTTCGTGAGCTGTCTGCGGCGATGGAACCGCTCCGGCAAGATCGACGCCGGCCGCGCCCGGGAAGCGCTCGACGATTTCGCCGCGCTCCCTCTCAAGCTTCACCGACACTCGCCACTGAGAAGCCGGGTGTGGGACCTTCGGGACCACTTCAGCGCCTACGACGCCACCTACGTCGCTCTCGCCCAATCCCTCGACTCACCGCTTTTGACTACGGACGCTCGCCTTCGTCGGACCGCCGCGAGCCTGATCGCGTTGGTCGAACTCGAATAGGGGCCCCCCGGCAGGCCGTATCCCACCTCGTCATCGGGTAGGTTGGATCCGTGGTCAAGGCGAGTGAGCGTCCGAGGGCTTCGAGCTGCTTGCGGTCCGGACTTATGGAGTACCGGTAGCGATGGAGAGTACCCGGACCGAGTTCGACCAGCTCGCCGAGGTCTACCTGCCGATTGCGATCGCCGTGTTCGTGCTGGTGGCGGGAGCGTTCGGCTTCTTCGTCCTCAGGGGTAGGCGCCGCTCCCGCCCGACCGGTGCCGCAACCGACGCGCCACGAGTCGAAGCCGCCTACGTCGTCGTCCTGGTGGCGGTTGCCGCGACCCTGACCACGCTCAGCCTGCGCTCGCTCAACGATGTCGATGCGGCCGCCTCCGATCCCGCGCTCACCGTCAAGGTCACCGCCTTCCAGTGGGGCTGGCAGTTCGACTACGGGAAAACCGGGGTCAGCGAGATCGGCGATCAGAGCCGCCCGCCGACTCTGCGGGTGCCGGTAGGGGAACCGGTCCGCTTCGAGCTCGCCACCCGGGACGTGATCCACTCCTTCTGGGTCCCCTCCCAGCGGTTCAAGCGCGACGCGATCCCCGGCCGGACCAACAGCTTCGACCTGATCTTCGACCAGGTCGGGATGAACGGTGGCAAGTGCGCCGAGTACTGCGGCCTC
The DNA here is from genome assembly GCA_051000155.1 of Solirubrobacterales bacterium. Classification (GTDB taxonomy): domain Bacteria; phylum Actinomycetota; class Thermoleophilia; order Solirubrobacterales; family 70-9; genus CAXMST01. The sequence continues at coordinate 4,038 of JBPCOO010000292.1, forward strand.
AACCACTTCGGCATGGACTTCAACGTGCTCGCGCTCGAGCCGGACGCCTTCGAGCGCTGGCTCGAGGAGCCAGTGGGGACAGCGGGGGAGGGCGTCGAGGAACGGGAGGAGGTGACGGGCGATGGCGACGCCTGAGCAGACCCTGCGCCCGGCGCCGCTGACCGGGGGGATCCTTGACTGGGCCGGGACCACCGATCACAAGCGGCTCGGGGTGAGGATCGGCGCGGTCGCGCTCGCCTTCTTCCTGATCAGTGGCCTGTTTGCCCTGGTGATGCGCTTCGAGCTTGCCGCTCCCGGCCTCCAGCTCGTCAGCGCCGATGTCTACAACCAGCTCTTCTCGATGCACGGCTCGGGAATGATCTACCTGGTGATCACCCCGATCGCCCTGGCGATGGGGGTGTACCTGGTGCCGCTCCAGGTCGGCGCGGCGGAGATCGCCGCACCGCGTCTCGCCCTCGCCGGGCACTGGCTGATCGTCGCCGGTGGGCTGACGATGTTCAGCAGCTTCGCCACCCAGGACGGCGGCGGCAAGGCCGGCTGGACCGCCTACTACCCGCTGTCGGGGCCCGAGGCGATCCAGGGGACGGGGATGGACCTGTGGACGATCGGGGTGATCGTCGCCACCGCCGGAGCGATCGTGCTCGCGGCGACGATCCTGGCGACGATCATCCGCCACCGGGCGCCGGAGATGACGCTCCTGCGGATGCCGGTGTTCACCTGGACGATGCTGGTCACCTGCTTGATGGTGCTGATGGCGCTGCCGGTCCTGTTGGTGGCGATGGGGTTGTTGCTGGCCGAGCGGGTGGGGGCCGACGTCCTCGGCGGAGCCGACGCGCCGATCATCTTCCAGAACCTGTTCTGGTTCTACGGGCACCCGGTCGTCTACGTCATGTTCTTCCCGTTCCTCGGCGCGGCGGCGGAGGTGATCGCGACCTTCTCCGGCCGGAGGTTGTTCGGCTACCGGGCGATGGTCGCGGCGCTGCTGTTCTTCGCCGCCGGTTCGATGAGCGTCTGGGCTCACCACATGTTCACGACCGGGGCGGTCCCCAACGGCTACTTCTCGGTCACCTCGACTCTGCTGTTGGTCCCCGCGGGGGTCGAGTACTTCGACGCCGCCGGGACCTTGCGGGGCGGTCGCATCCGCCTGCGGGTGCCGATGCTGTTCGCGCTCGGCTTCTTCATCCAGTTCCTGGTCGGCGGGCTCAGCGGGATCATCACCGCCGCGCCGGTGCTCGACTACCACGTCCACGACAGCTACTTCATCGTCGCCCACTTCCACTACACCCTGTTTGCCGGCAGTCTCTTCGGCCTGTTCGCCGCGATCTACTACTGGTTGCCGAAGGTGACCGGGAGGATGATCTCCGAGCGAGCCGGCAAGCTCCACTTCTGGCTAATGGTGGTCGGGGCCAACGTCACCTTCTTCCCGATGTTCATGCTCGGCTGGGAGGGGATGCCCCGACGGGTGGCCGACTACCTCGCCTCCGAGGGCTTCGCAGGGCTCAACCTGATCGCGACCATCGGCGCCTTCACCATCGCCGCCTCGATTGCCGTCTTCCTCTACGCCTTGGCGCGCTCGCTGCGCGACGGCCCGCCCGCCGGCCCCGACCCCTGGGAGGCGAACACGCTCGAGTGGGCGACGACCTCGCCGCCGCCGCGCCACAACTTCGATCGTCTGCCCCCGATCCGCTCGGAGGCGCCCCTGCTCGATCTGCGCGAGGAGGCCGAGGCGATGGCGGCGAACGTTGGGAGCGGATCCGGTGCCGCGGCGAACCCTCCCGGGGAGGCGTCCCGATGAAGGACCGGACCGCGATCGCCGTCTGGGCGCTCCTGGTCGGCGCCTACGCCACCGCGCTCTGGATCGCCGGATCGGACTCGCTCGAGCCCGCCTTGCTCAGCGGCGCCGCCGTCGGCGGCCTCGCGGTGGCGGCCCTGGCGAGCGCCGTCGGCGGCGGTGGGAAGGAGCCACGGACGCTTCCCGACAGCAGCCTGCCGACGGTGATGGTGGTGTTTGGGCTGGTGATGATGCTCAACGCCTTCGCCTTCGGACTGTGGCTGGCGCTGCTCGGGGCCGAGCTGGCCGGGCTGGGGGCATACCTGCTGGTTCGCGAGATGCGCCGGGGAGCCGACCGGTGAGCGGCGCGCTGGTTGCGCTCGCGCTCACATGCCTCGCCGCGTTCTACCTGCTTGCGGCCGTGCGCTCACCGGGATGGCCACGCCGGAGGATCGCCTACGCCGTCGGCGGCCTGGCGACGCTCGGACTGGCCGGGCCGGTGGGCGAGGGCTCGCTGGGTGCCGTAGCGTCGCTCGGGGAAGGCTCGCTCGCCGCCGACATGGTCGGGCACGCGATGATCGTCGCGGTCGCGGTTCCGTTCCTGGTGCTGGCTCGACCGCTCGCCCTGATCCAGCGTCGACTTTCGCCGCCGCTGCGCGCGCGGGTGCGGAGAGCGGAGCTGCCGCTCGGGCGGAGCTTCGAGCCGTGGGTGCTCTGGCTCACCTTCATCGGCACCCAGTGGCTCTTTCACCTCGGCCCGGTGGCCGAGGAGGCGCGCGGCGACGGCGTATGGCACTCGCTCGAGCACGCGGTCTTTTTCTGGACCGCGGTCGGCTTCTGGATCGCCGCCCTGGCGCCGGTCCCGGGAATGCGCCGGATGGGCGCCGCCGAACGGGCCGCCTACCTGCTGGCGGCAATGCCCGCGCTCGATCTGATCGGCGCGATCTGGATCGGACAGGGAATGACCGCCGCCGGAGCGGCAATGATCGCCGGGATGCTGCCGATCGGAGTTGCCTTCTTCATCGTTGCCGCGCGGGCCGCGTTGGCTGAGGAGCGCACCGCGCGTCTGCTCGACTCTCGCAATGACGGTCGCTCCCCCCGGGCTCGCGCGGTGGGGGTGGGTCGTGGGTAGGGCCCGGCGGCTGCTCGCGGCCGTGGCGCTGGCGGCGTCGACGGTCGTGATCGCGACCGCGGCAGCCGTGCAGACGGGAGCCGCCGAGGCGGAGGGTTCCGGTGGAGATCCGACCGGGACCGTGGTCCGGCTCCCCGATCCAGCGGAGGTCGAGCGCGGTCGCGAGCTCTTTCTCCAGGGTTGCTCCTCCTGCCACGGCTTCAGCGCCAACGGCCTCGACGGAATCGCGCCGAGCCTGCAGAGCGCCGGAGCAGGCTCGGCCGACTTTTACCTGCGGACCGGCCGGATGCCGTTGAGCGCGCCAGGCGATCAGCCGATTCGCTCGGACAGTCGGTACTCCGAGGACGAGATCGACGCCCTGGTCGCCTACATCGGCTCGCTCGGAGACGGCGAGGGCCCGCCGGTTCCCGAGGTCGATCCCGCCGCCGGCGACCTGGGCGAGGGCCGCGAGCTTTTCACCGAGTACTGCGCCGGCTGCCATCAGGCGGTCGCTCGCGGCGGGATCGCTCCCGGCGGCTTCGCCCCTGCCCTGACCGAGTCGACCCCGACCCAGGTTGGGGAAGCGATAAGGGTGGGCCCCTACATCATGCCCAACTTCAGCGAGACCACGATCACCGACGACGAGGTCAACTCGATCGCCCGCTACGTCGAGTGGTCGACGGGGGATGAGATCGTCCACCCCGGCGGCTGGGGTCTCGGCTTCCTCGGTCCTATCCCCGAGGGGCTGGCGGCATGGTTCCTCGCGCTGGCGGTGCTGCTGGTGGTTGCGCGGGTGATCGGCGAGCGGACCACTCCCACAGGCGCCGACGGCAGCCGGCTGGAGGGAGAGGGTGATGAGCGATAGGCGCGCGGAGCGATTGGTGGCCGGCGCCTTCGGCGCCTCGGCGCTCGGTGGGGCCGCCTTCGTCGTTGCCTTTGTCCTGGGTGCATCCAATCAGGTGCTCGGCGTCAGCCTCGCAATCGGCTTCGCCGGGATCGCGGCCGCCTTGATCCTGCTCGGCAACCGGGTCCTGCCGCAGGACACCGCGGTCGAGGAGCGGGCGGACTTCGGCGACGGGGAGGCTCAGGAGGAGGTGACTACGACAATCGCGGAGCCGACCTCCTCGATCTCCCGGCGCAAGCTGATTGGCGGCGCCGCCGGCACGGCGGGAGCGGCGCTCGGCGCCTCTTTGGCCGTCCCCGCGATCTCGCTCGGCCCATCGACCACGCCACTGCGGAAGACCCCGTGGGAGCGGGGCAAGGCCGTGGTTGATGAGGAAGGCCTGCCGCTCGGGCCCGAGGACGTCTCGGTCGGGGAGTTCGTCACCGGCTTTCCCGAGGGCGCGGACACCCGTGAGCTCGGCTCCCCGATCGTGATGGTCCGGGTGCCGCCGGAGGAGCTGGAGCTGCCCCCCGAGCGGCGCGACTGGGACGCGGATGGGGTCCTCGCATTCTCCAAGATCTGCCCCCACGCCGGCTGCGCGATCAACCTCTACCGCCACCCGCTGTATGAGCCGACCAGTCCGTCCGCGGCGTTGGTCTGTCCCTGCCACTACTCGACCTTCGAGGTCGCCAACGGAGGCAAGCTGATCTTCGGGCCGGCCGGGCGGGACCTGCCGCAGCTCCCACTCGAGGTCAGCGCCGAGGGGCTGCTCGTCGCCGGTGGAGAGTTCCCAGAGGGGATTGGTCCGGCCTGGTGGGGCGTACGCGAGGTGAACGATTGATTCGCCGGGCGGTTGAGTTCTTCGACGAGCGCACCGGCCAGGCGGGGATGGTCAAAAAGCTCTTGCGCTACGTCTTCCCCGATCACTGGAGCTTCCTCTTCGGCGAGAT
>JBPCOO010000346.1:0-2533 GCA_051000155.1 Solirubrobacterales bacterium
GACTACGGCACCCTCGCCCGGGGGATTCGTCTCGCCGAGGCCCTGGTCCGGCGCCTCGACCGGGAATGGATCGACGCCTCGCCGTAGCTTCCCGTTTCGGCTTGGCCGCCAGCCGGAAGGGAAGTCAGCCGCGCAGGCGGTTTCCCAGCTTTCCTATCCCCGCCAGTGCCTGCAGGGGCGCGAGCATCTTCTTCACCTGGGCCAGGTGGAGGTCGAGGCCGCCGATCTGGCGGCGCATGCCGGTGAACTGATCGTCGAGGTCACCGACGCCGGAGTTGACCGTCTCGACCGAGCCGCCGAGTCCGTCGACGCCCTCGCGCATCCGGGTCACCTCGGCACTCATCTCGGTTACGTGCAGATCGAGCTGGCGCAGGTGCTCCTGAACCTCGGGCAGGACCTCGACCGCGTCGGCAATCCTGCGAAGCTGAGCCAGCGGCCCGCTGTCTCGCGCCATCCAGCAAGCCTACTGTCAGTCCTCGAACGAGCCGACTTCGCCCGCCATCGCCGCCCGTACCGACTCGATCTGGTTGGGCGTGCTGAGCAGCTCGCGCTGTAGCTCCTCCTCGAGTGCCAGGGCGGTGCCCTGATCGGCCGTCCAGGTCTCGTCGTAGAGCCGCTTGCCTCGACGGATCGCGTCGGGGGACTTGGAGGCGATCTCCCCCGCCAGCTCCTGCGCCCGCGCCAGGGGATCGGCGGCGACCTCGGTCACCAGCCCGTAATCGAGCGCTTCGTTCGCCGACAGCGTCCGGCCCGTCCAGGTCAGCAGCTTGGCGACGTCGGTGCCCACCAGCCGCGGCAGGACCCTGCTGATCCCCATGTCCGGAATCAGGCCCCACTTGATCTCCAGGATCGACATCCGCAGGTCCTCGCCGGCGATCCTGATGTCCGCCCCGAGCGCGATCTGGGCGCCGCCTCCGAGGCAGTTGCCCGATACGGCAGCGATCACCGGCTGCGGCATGAGACCCCACCCGGCAGCGGCACGTTGGGCGAAGTTGGCGGGGTCGCCCGCCCGCCGGGTGAGCATCTCCTCCACCGGGCGACCCTCGGCGATGAACGAGGCGAAATCCAGCCCGGCACAGAAGCTCGGACCCTCGCCGGCGAGGACCACGGCATGGATCGATCGGTCTGCCTCGAAGCGGTCGATCGCCGCCACCAGCCCCTCGAACATGCGGTAGTCGAGACCATTGTGCTTTTCGGGCCTGCTCATCGTCACCCGGGCCACGCCACCGGCGGTTTCGATGTCAACTCGCTTGCGCTCCATCGTGGTAATGATGCCAGCGGGGAACGGAGGGGGGATAATCGCTTTGCATGGCCCGTTCGACCAGCAAGACCAGGCGGCTGCTCTGCCGCAGAGGCGGCAAATGGCGGCCGGGCCTCCCTCCGCGATCGTCTCGACGCCGGCCTGCGGCTCCCCGGGCAGGCGGTCGCTCAGTGCCCACCGGCGATGATCCGCCAGACCTACCTCCGGCGGATCCGATTGCACGCGCCCGCCGCCGCCGTCACCGAGGTAGTCGGCTGGCGGCGAGGGGTTCGGCAACGCTCTGATCTCGGGCGCCGCGGTGTTGGTGGCGACGATGATGCTGTTGCGGGTGCGGTTTCCACTCCACCTGATGCGGGCGACTCGCGTCGGCCGGCTCACCCGGCTTCGCCACCGGGCTCGGCCGCGAGCTGGAGGAAACCGGGATTCGGCATGCCAAGCTGGTCGGATGGCTCGACCTCGGCCCTCCCGAAGCCGGCAGGCTCGACCGCCTGACGGTAGGCGCGCTCGGAGCCCGAGGCTCGTCGGGGGACTCAGATCCGCGGAGCGTGGCGCTCGACGATCGCGCCCGGGGCGAGGCCGCGGGGAAGGGTGCCGAAGGCGCCGCCGTGATCGCCTCCGATCCGAGAGGCGAGGAAGGCGTCGGCGACGCCCCGATCGCCGAAGCGCACCAGGAGCGACCCTTGCAGCGCCAGCGCCATCCGCTCTACGATTCGCCGGGCTCGCGCCTCGATCCCGTCGAGGTCGCCGAGCATCTCGCGGGTCTCGGTGGCGAAGCCGCTCAGCACCCGGTCTCCCTCGGTGCCCCGGTCGACCTCCCCGAAGAAGGCTTCGACCGCCTCGGGACTCTTGACCATCGCCCGCAGCACGTCGAGCGCCTGGACGTTGCCCGAGCCCTCCCAGATGCTGAGCAGGGGCGACTCGCGGAAAAGGCGCGGCATCGGACCCTCCTCGACGTAGCCGTTGCCGCCCCAGCACTCGAGCGCTTCGACCGCGTGAGAGGGCCAGCGCTTGCAAGTCCAGTACTTCAGCACCGGCGTCGCCAGGCGGCGGATCGCCTGCGCCTCGGCGTCGCCGGAGTCGGCCTCCTCGAAGATCCGAGCGAGCCATAGCGCAGCCACGGTCGCGGCTTCCGATTCGACCGCCAAGTCGGCAAGCACGTTCTCCATCAGCGGCTGTTCGATCAGTCGCTTGCCGAAGGCGGAGCGGTGGGAGGTGTGCCAGATCGCCTGCGCCGTCCCCGCTCGCATCCCCGAAGCGGCCCCCAGGACGCAG